>JAIXZF010000187.1 GCA_027489835.1 Hyphomicrobiales bacterium | reverse complement strand
TTCCTGACGCAGGAAGCGGCGCGGATCATGGTCCGCGAGCGGATCGCGGGCTCGATCGTCAACATCCAGTCCATGTCCGCCCATGGCGGCCAGCCCTTCCTCACCGCCTACAGCGCCTCGAAAGGGGCCTTGGCGACGATGACGCGCAACATCGCCCACGCGCTGGTCAGGCACCGTATCCGCGTCAACGGCCTCAACATCGGCTGGATGCACACGCCCGGCGAGGAGCGCGTGATGCGCGAGTATCACGGCGCCGCCGATGGCTGGCTCGACCAGGCGGTGAAAGACCGTCCCTTCGGCCGCCTCATCGATCCGGCCGAGGTGGCCCGCGCCTGCGCCTATCTGTGCTCCGACGAATCGGGCCTCATCACGGGCTCGAACATCGATTTCGACCAGACGGTTCTCGGCGTCGGCGCCGACCCCCTCGAGCCCTGATCTGCATGTCCTCTCCCCGCCTCGACGTCATCGCCATTGGCCGGTCCTCGGTCGATCTCTACGGCCAGCAGATCGGCGGCCGGCTGGAGGACATGGCCAGCTTCTCCAAGGCCGTCGGCGGCTGCCCGGCCAACATCGCCATCGGCACGGCGCGTCTCGGGCTGCGCTCGGGCCTAATCACGCGCGTCGGCGACGAGCATATGGGCCGCTTCATCCGCGAGCAGTTGGCGCGCGAGGGTGTGGCGGTCGACGGCGTCCGCACCGACCCCGACCGGCTGACGGCGCTGGTGCTGCTCGGCGTCAGCGACGACCATACCTTCCCGCTCATCTTCATGCGCGAGAACTGCGCCGACTGGGCTCTGGACGAAGGCGACATCGACGAGGATTTCGTCGCCTCCGCCGCTGCCATCGTCGTCACCGGCACGCATTTCGCGCGCGCCAATGCAGCCGCCGCGCAGATGAAGGCGATCCGCATCGCCAAGGCGCATGGGCGGAAAGTGGCCTTCGACGTCGACTACCGCCCCAATCTGTGGGGCCTTGCCGGTCATGGCGCGGGCGAGGAGCGTTATGTGCGCTCTGAAACCGTAACCCAGCACCTGCAGGCCATCCTGCCCCACTGCGACCTCGTCGTCGGCACCGAGGAGGAACTGCACATCGCAGCCGGCACGGAGGACACGCTCGAGGCGCTGCGCATCGTGCGCCGGCTCGCGCCCGATGCCCTCATCGTCTGCAAGCGCGGGCCGATGGGCTGCGTCGCCTTTCCGGGCGCCATCCCAGCCGACATCGAGCAGGGCGTCAGGGGCCCGGGCTTCCCGGTCGAGGTGTACAACGTGCTTGGCGCGGGCGATGCCTTCATGTCCGGCTTCCTGCGCGGCTGGTTGCGCGACGAGCCGATCGAGACCTGTTGCGCTTTCGCCAATGCCGGCGGCGCCTTCGCCGTGTCGCGGCTGCTCTGCTCGCCCGAGAGCCCGACCTTCGAGGAAATGCGCCATTTCCTCGACCATGGCTCGCCGCACCGGGCGTTGAGACGCGACGTGGCGCTCAACCACATTCATCACGCCACGACGCGCCGCGCCGCCCCGCCGAGCCTGTGCATCCTCTCGATCGACCACGGCCCGCATGATCTGGAGCCGGTCGCGCGGAACCTTGGCGCCGACCCCGCCCGCATTCCCCGCTTCAAGCAACTGGCGCTGGCGGCCTGCCTCACGGTTTCAGGCGGCGCCCCGGGCTACGGCGTGTTCCTCGATGGCGCTCTCGGCCGCAAGGCGCTGTTCGAGGCCGAGGCGAAGGGCATCTGGACCGCGCGCCAGTTTCCACATGGCGAGCAGACGGCCTTCGCCGACAGCCCGCTCGAATGGCCCGTCGGCCAGGTGGTGAAGCTTATCGCCAATGCACGGAGCGATGCGCGCACGCCGCTGTCCGAGCGCCTTCGCGAGATCGCGCAGGCCATGGCGGTGTGCAAGGCCGGCCGGCGCGAGACGCTGATCGAGGCCCTGCCCGCCGAAAGCGAGGACACCGCGCAGCTTCTGGCCCGCCTCTATGCCGAAGGCCTTAAGCCCGATTACTGGCTGCTGGAAGCGGCCGGCGATGCCGCGCTCTGGGCCGCCATCGACCGCGTCATCGGCGAGCAGGACCCGTGGTGCCGCGGCGTCGTGGTCATCGCCCGCTCGGCGGCGTCGGGGCCGGAGATCGCGGCGGCCGCCGCCATGCCGCGCGTCATCGGCTTCGTCGGAGGCCGCGCCATCTTCGGCGACGCGCTCGCGGGCTGGCTCAAGGGCGAGCTTGATGACGACGCGGCCATCACCGCCATGGCTGGCCGCTTCGGCGCTCTCGCCCAGGCCTTCGACGCCGGGAGGCAGGCATGAAGACGATCAGGCTCACCATGGCGCAGGCGCTGGTGAGGGCGCTGGCCGCGCAATGGACCGAGATCGGCGGGCAGCGGCAGCCGCTCATCGCGGGTGTGTTCGCCATCTTCGGCCATGGCAATGTGGCGGGGCTCGGCGAAGCGCTCCACGGCATGCGCGAACGGCTGCCGACCTTCCGCGCCCACAACGAGCAGGCCATGGCGCATGCCGCCATCGCCTTCGCCAAGGCTTCGCGCCGCCGCCGCATGATGGCCTGCACCTCCTCGATTGGCCCGGGCGCCACCAACATGGTGACCGCCGCGGCCGTGGCGCATGTCAACCGCCTGCCGCTCCTGCTGCTGCCGGGCGACGTCTATGCAAGCCGCCGGCCCGACCCCGTGCTGCAGCAGATCGAGGATTTCGGCGACGGCACCGTCTCCGCCAATGATTGCTTCAGGCCCGTCTCGCGCTTTTTTGACCGGCTGACGCGGCCCGAGCAGTTGATTCAATCCCTGAGCCGCGCACTGCAAGTGCTGACGGACCCTGCGGAATGCGGCCCGGTCACGCTCGCGCTGTGCCAGGATGTGCAGGCCGAGGCTTTCGACTACCCCGAAAGCTTGTTCGAGGACCGGCTCTGGCTGCCCCGCCGTCCCGAGCCCGACCGCAACGAACTGGCCGCCGCCGTCGAGCTCATGAAAGCCGCGCGCAAGCCGCTGGTCATCGCCGGCGGCGGCGTCCTCTATTCCGAGGCGGAAAGCCAGTTGCTGGCCTTCTGCGAGGCGCACCGCATCCCCAGCGCCGAGACGCAGGCCGGCAAATCGGCGCTGCCATCGGGCCACCCGCTGAACCTCGGCGCCATCGGCGTCACCGGCACCGCCGCCGCCAATGCGATGGCGCGCGAGGCCGATCTCGTGCTCGCCATCGGCACGCGGCTGCAGGATTTCACCACCGGATCCTGGGCGCTGTTCCAGAACCCGGCCATGCGCTTCCTGGGCCTCAACACGACGGCCTTCGACGCCGGCAAACACCGGGCTCAACCGCTCGTCTGCGATGCCCGCGTCGGGCTCGAGCGGCTGGGCGAGCATCTCGGCGACTGGCGCGCCCCCGCCGGCTGGACCGGCAAGGCCGCGGACCGCAAGGCTAAATGGCTGCCCGAGGCCCGGAAGGCCACGGATGCGCCGGTCGCTCCCTCCGAAGGCCAGTTGCCCAGCGATGCGCAGGTCATCGGCGCGGTGCAGCGCATGTCCGAGTCCACCGATGTGGTCGTCTGCGCCGCCGGCGGCTTGCCCGGAGAGCTTCACAAGCTCTGGGAGGCCGGCGCGCCGGGCGGCTACCACATGGAATACGGCTTCTCCTGCATGGGCTACGAGATCGCCGGCGGGCTCGGCGTCAAGATGGCGGACCCGTCGCGGCATGTGACGGTCATGGTCGGCGACGGCTCCTACCTGATGATGAACTCTGAGATCGCCACCTCGATCATGCTCGGCATGAACCTGACCATCGTTGTGCTCGACAATCGCGGCTATGGCTGCATCAACCGGCTGCAAATGGCGACCGGCGGCGCGCCCTTCAACAACCTGCTGCGCAACACGGCCCATCTCGAACTCCCGGCCATCGACTTCGCGGCCCATGCCGCCTCGCTCGGCGCGCAGGCCAGCAAGGTGGCCAACCTCGACAAGCTCGAGGCCGCGCTGAAGAAGGCGCGCAAGGCGAAGAAGACCACGGTCATCGTCATCGACACCGACCCCCTCGCCTCCACCGAGGCCGGCGGCCACTGGTGGGATGTGGCGGTGCCGGAGGTCTCGCAGCGCAAATCCGTCCTCGCCGCGCGGGCGCAATACGACAAGGCGCGCAGGGCGCAGAAGCTGGGAGATTGATGCCGATGGCGATCCGGATCGGGGCAAACCCCATTGGCTGGTCCAATGACGACCTTCAGGAAATCGGCGGCGAAACTCCGCTCGAAACCTGCCTGGCCGAGGCGCGCGAAGCCGGCTTCGTCGGCATGGAGCTCGGCCATAAATTCCCGCGCCAGGCCGGCGCGCTGAAGGCAGCCCTTGCGCCTTTCGGCATGGCCTGCGTGGGTGGCTGGCATTCGGTCGAGCTGCTGCGCCGCGATGCCGCCGAGGAATTCGCGCTCGCTGCTTCACACCGCGCCTTGCTGAAGGCGATGGGCACGGACGTGTTCATCGTGGCGGAAACCTCGAACGCCATCCATGGCGACCGCGCCATTCCGCTTTCGCAGCGTCCTCGCATGGACACCGCCGAGTGGCCGCGTTTCTGCTCCCGCATGACCGAGCTCGCCGACCGGCTGGCGGCCGAGGGCCTCAAGCTCTGCTACCATCACCACATGGGCACCATCGTCGAAAGCCGGGACGACATCGCCCGCTTCATGGATGGGTGCGGAGCGTCTGTGAACCTGCTGCTCGACACCGGCCATGCGACCTGGGGCGGCGCCGATCCGGCCGAACTGGCCCGGAGCTATCGGTCCCGCATCACCCATGTCCACGCCAAGGATGTACGCGAGCCGATCATGAAGAAGGCGGCGGCTAAAGACTGGAGCTTCCTTGATGCTGTCCTCGGCGAGGGCGACGAACTCGGCGTCTACACAGTGCTGGGCGACGGCATGGTCGATTACCCCGCCGTTTTCCGGGAGCTGGCCGGCTATCAGGGCTGGGTCATCGTGGAAGCCGAGCAGGACCCGAAAAAGGCCCCGTCCCTCGCCTATGCGAAAAAGGGCGTCGCCAACCTAACGCGTTATCTCGAACAGGCAGGGCTCTCCTGATGTCGAAACTGCTGCGCCGCCCTGCCCTTTCGGGCAGCAACTCCGTCCATGTCGTAACGCCCGAAAATGCGGGCTGGACCCATGTCGGCTTCGAGGTCATCGACCTTGCGGCGGGCGCGAGCCTCACGCGCAAGGGCGAAGGCCGCGAGCTCTGCGCCGTGATGGTGTCGGGCACCGCGCGGGCCATGGTGGACGGCGCGGATTTCGGCGAGATGGGCGGCCGCTCCGGCCCCTTCGATGGCGATCCATCCGCGCTTTATGTGCCGCCCGGCAAGGCGCTGCAGCTGACCGCCATCGGCCCCTGCGAGATCGCCATCTGCTCCGCGCCGGCCGAGGGACGACTGCCGCCGAGGCTCATTCCGCCCGGCGAGATCGGCCAGGAAACGCGCGGCAAGGGCTCGAACACCCGCCATGTCCGCAACATCCTGCCCGACACCTCGCCCCATGCCGAAAACCTTCTGGTGGTCGAGGTCATCACCCCCGGCGGCAACTGGTCGAGCTACCCTCCCCACAAGCATGATCGCGACGCGCTGCCGGAAGAGTCGCTGCTGGAGGAGACCTACTATCATCGCCTCTCGCCCGCGCAGGGCTATGCGGTGCAGCGCGTCTACACCGATGACCGCTCGCTGGACGAGACCGTCCTCGTTCAGGACCGCGACGTCGTTCTGGTGCCGGAGGGCTACCACCCGGTCGGAGCGGCCCATGGCTACGATCTGTGGTATCTCAACGTGATGGCGGGCCCGAAGCGCATCTGGCGTTTCCACAACGATCCGGCGCATGCCTGGATCGTGCAGCCCCCGAAATAGCCCCTGCCCTTCAGAGCGGCGAAACGAGGTGTCCGCCATCGACCACGAGCGAGGCGCCCGTCATCCAAGCCGAGGCGTCGGTGGCGAGCAGCAGGAAGGCGCCGTCGAGATCTTGTGGCTGGCCGATGCGCCTCATGGGAATGCGCCGGATCATTTGCTGGCCCGCCTCCCCGCCGAAGTATTCGGCGTTGATGTCGGTCGCGACATAGCCGGGGCACAGCGCGTTGACGCGGATGCCGAAGCGCGCCCACTCAAGCGCCATCACCTCCGTCATCTGCACGACGCCAGCCTTCGAGATCACGTAAGGCGCCGTGCCGCCGACAATGCGGTGGCCGAGGATCGAGGCGATGTTGACGATCACGCCGCCCGTGCCCCGCTCCCGCCAGGCCCGCGCCGCAACACCTGACATCAGCCAGACGCCGCGCAGATTGGTGCCCATCACCCGGTCGAACTCGCCAGCGGGCGTGTCGATGGCCGGCCCTGCGCCAGAGATTCCTGCATTGT
Organism: Hyphomicrobiales bacterium; assembly: GCA_027489835.1. Taxonomy (GTDB): domain Bacteria; phylum Pseudomonadota; class Alphaproteobacteria; order Rhizobiales; family Beijerinckiaceae; genus Allobosea. The sequence goes on along the minus strand of JAIXZF010000187.1, from coordinate 5,278 downwards.
TGACGAGGACATCCACAGGCGGCGCTTCATCCTCATGGGCTGCTGCCCAGGCCGCCTCGATCGAGCCTTCATCCGCGACGTCGAGATCGACCGCGCGGGCATGGCGCGCGCCAAGCGACCACAGCTCCGCGACCAGAGCCTCCAGCTTCTGGCGGCGGCGCGCGCCGATGGTGACGGCGGCGCCCGAACTGGCGCAAAGCCGGGCAAAATGCGCGCCGAGCCCGCCAGACGCGCCGGTGATGAAGGCATGGTGGCCGCGCAGCTTCTCGCCAAGGTTCATCCACACGCCTCCATCGCTTCGCGCGCCAGCCGCGCCAGCCTCGGAAACTGCTCGGCCCGCTCGCGCGCCGAGGCCGAGGAGGCCGTGCCACGCAGCGCCCTGCCCTTGATGCCGTGGAAGATCGCCGCCATCCGGAAGAAATTGAACGCGACGTAGAAGTCATAAGCGGGGATCGAGGCACGCCTCGTCCGCGCGCAATAGGCCGCGACGGCCTCCGCCTCGCCCGGAATGTTGAGCGCCGCGAGATCGGCGCCCGCCAGCCCGGCGACGATGTCGGGCGGCATCCTGTACATCATGGTGTGGTAGGTGAAATCGGCCAGCGGGTGGCCGAGCGTCGACAGCTCCCAGTCCAGCACCGCCACCACGCGTGGCTCGGATGGGTGGAAGATCATGTTGTCGCAGCGGAAATCGCCATGGACGATGGCGCTGTCCTCGCCGGGCGGCACATGGTCCGGCAGCCATGCGATCAGCCGGTCCATGTCCGGATCGCGCCCCGCTTCGACATCCTCGAGATATTGCGACGACCAGCGGGCGATCTGGCGGTGGAAGTAGTTGCCCGGCCGGCCATAATCGCCGAGCCCGAGCGCGGCGGCATCGATCTGGTGCAGGCTGGCCAGCGTCGCGCCCATCGCGTCGAAATAGGCAGGCCTTTCGGCGCGCGGCACCTCCGGAAAGCGCGCATCCCAGATGATGCGGCCCTCCACCATCTCCATCACGAAGAACGGCGTTCCGATCACCGCTTCATCGAGGCACAGCCCATGCACCTGCGGCACCGGAAAGCCGGTCTGCCGCAGCGCCGTCATCACCCTCGCCTCGCGCTCGATGGCGTGCGCGCCCTTCAGGAGAGGCCCCGGCGGCTTGCGGCGCAGCACGTAGCGGCGCCCCGGCGTGGTCAGCCGGTAGGTCGGGTTCGATTGCCCGCCCGTGAACTGCTCGATCGTCAGCGGCCCGGCGAAGCCGTCGACATGCGCCTCCATCCAGCGGACGAGCGCCGCCTCGTCGAAGCGGTGAGCGGCGCGGACTTCGCCTGCCTCGGCGCCCGCGCTCAAGGCTGCGCGGCCTTCCAGTCGCGCCGGATCTTCTTGGCCAGCGACCATTTGTGGACCTCGGTCGGCCCGTCATAGATGCGGAACGCCCGGATCTCGCGGAACACCTGCTCGACGATGGTGTCCTCCGACACGCCCCGCCCACCCATCACCTGCACGCAGCGATCGGCGATGCGCATCAGCCCTTCTGAGACCGCGACCTTGGCCATGGAGCTTTCCACCGTGCCCGGCGCGCCGGAATCCAGCACGTCGGCGCACCAGTCGATCATCAGCTCGGCCTGCTTCAGCTCGATCAGGTTTTCCGCCAGCATGAAGCCGACGCCCTCATGCTCGATCAGCGTCTTGCCGAAGCCCTGACGCCGGTTGGCGTAATCGGACGCGATCTCGTGGGCGCGCGTGCAGGCGCCGAGCCAGCGCATGCAGTGCGACAGCCGGGCCGGCGCGAGCCTCACCTGCGCATAGGCGAAGCCCTCGCCGCTGGCGCCCAGCATCTGGTCGGCCGGCACGCGCAGGTTCTCGATCGACACCACCGCATGGCCGCCGGGCATGGAGCTGTCGATGGTGTTCGGCACGCGCTCGATGCGGATGGCCGGATGCGGCAGGTCCACCACGAACAGGCAGGCCCCGTCGGCCGACTTCGCCATCACGATGCCGACCTTGGCGCCCTGCGCCCCGGTGATGAAGGCCTTGCGGCCATTGACCACCCAGTGGTTCCCGTCGGGCACGGCCGTGGTCATCATCATCGAGGGGTCCGAGCCGGCCCCGCCCTCGAGCGCCGGCTCGGTCATGAAGAAGGCGGAGCGCGCCCTGCCCTCCACCATCGGCTTGAGGAAGCGCTCCTTGATCTCGGCGCTGCCCACCTTGCCGAGCAGGAACATGTTGCCCTCGTCGGGGGCATTGGTGTTGACCGCGAGCGGGCCCAGCGGCGAGAGTCCGGACTTTCGCAGCACCAGCGCCGTCTCGCGCTGCGTGAGATGGCTGCCATCGGGCAGGATGTGCGGGGTCAGCACACCTGCGGCGCGCGCCTTGTCGCGCAGCGCCTGCACGAGTTCATCGGTGGGCGCGCCGTGGTGATCGCGCCGCGGGTCGGCCTCGTGCGGAATGACGACCTCGCGCACGAAGGCCTCGACCCGCGCGGCGATGGCGCCCGCGCGTTCCGTTGCTGCTGCGCTCATGGCCGACCCACGGGGATCGACGCGAAGCCGGCAGCCGCGGGGCGCACTGGAAACCGGACGGCGCCGGCTGGCGATGGGACCATGTCGTTCATGCCCGCATGACGGGGCGCTGCGGCCGCCGCGTCAAGGGAGAAAACGGATTGGCTCGCCTCCAGATGGTCACGGCGCTGGCCGGTCCGGCAGCCGGACGCGCAACGCAGGACGACGCGCGACAATCGGAACGCTCCGGCCTCATGTGCGCCGCGCTGCCTCCGTCCCTCCCGTCATCAGTTCGATGAACGCCCTGACCTTGGCGGAGGACCGGCGGTTCGCCGGATACAGCGCGACGATGGCGCGGCGCACGCCGGCGAAGGGGACGAGCACCTCGACGAGCCGGCCCGCGGCGAGGTGTTCGGCCACGACATAGTGGCCGGTCTGGATCAGCCCACCCCCGGCCAGCGCCAGCGCCACCATGCCCATCGGGTCCGAGATGATGAGCGGGCCGGGTCCGGGCGGACGCCGGTGGTGGCGGCCTTCGACGAGGAACTCCCAGTCCATGCGCCGCGCCAGCCCGGGATAGACGAAGCCGATGCAGTTGTGCCGGTCGAGATCGAGCGGGTCGCCGAGCGGAGGCGCGGCCGCGAGATAGGAAGGCGCCGCGAAGACGCCGATCGTTCCCTGCTCCAGCGTGCGCGAAAGCAGCGCCGACGCCGGCTGCTGGCCCAGCCGCACGACAAGGTCGAAGCCTTCCTCCACCACGTCGATCTCCCTGTTGGTGACGTGGATCTCGAAGCTCAATCCCGGATGCCTCGCCGCGAAGGCCGGAAGGCGCGGCAGCACCTTGAGCGGTCCGTAGGTGGTTGGCACCGCGATCTTGAGCCGGCCGACGGGCCGCGCATCTGCCCCGCCGACCACCAGTTCCGCGTCGGCGATCTGCTGCAGCGCCTCGCGGGCCTCGCGGAACAGAAGCGCTCCGTCCTCGGTCAGGGCGACGCGGCGCGTGGTGCGCGTCAGCAGGCTCGCGCCGAGCCGGGCCTCCAGCCGCTGCACGGCGCGACTGACGGAAGAGGCCGGCAGTTCGAGCTGCTCCGCAGCGGCGGCAAAGCGGCCGAGCTCGGCCACGCGGCAGAAGACCTGCAGGTCCGTGAGGTGGGACAGGCCGGCGACGGACAAAAGGCGCCTCCATCATTGCAGCGGGACGAAGAATTTCTTCGAGATTAAACAGATTATCCCGGGCACTGACGATGGCACAACCTCTCCATCGCAGGCCGGACAGCGCCTGCCGAACAGGAGGAGAGACCCCGATGACCGACGCCCCCAAGTCCCTTATCGCCGACGCCAGCCAGCTTCAGCCGGTGCCCTTCCCGATTCCCGGCGCCACGCCCGGCGGAGTCACCGCGACGCTGCTGAACATCGATGCCGACCGTGGCCTTGTCACCACCATCATCCACATCGCGCCCGGTGCGCGCATTCCGGCGCACTACCACAATGACGGGGCCGAGGCGCATTACGTGCTCGAAGGCGACTTCATCAACGCCGGCGTGACCTACGGACCCGGCGCCTTCATTACGCACCCCAAGGGCACGGTGCACGGCCCGCATGCCTCGCGCGGCGGCGCCAGGGTGCTGACGCTGCAGACGGCCTATGTCGACCCGGCCCGGCCCGACTTCCACATCTCCGAATGATCCGCCCGTCTTTCGCTCACCTGATCGAAAGCCCTGCCATGACCGCCTCCCCCGAAGCCATCGTCCGTTCCTTCTACGACATCGTCGCCCGCGGCGACGATGCCGCGCTCAAGGCCCTGCTGCACCCCGAATGGGAGATGAGCCCCACCGCCTATCCTGGCCAGCCCAAGGGGGCGGCGGGCTACATCCCGCTGATGCAGGGCTTCAACCAGGCCTTTCCGGACGGCCGCTTCGTCATCCACGAGGTCATTGCCGCCCATCCGAAGTACACGGTGCGCACCACCGCCCATGGCACGCACACCGGACCTTTCATCGGCCGCGCTGCCACCGGCAAGGCGATCGCCTTCGACACCATCGACATTCACGAGGCCGAGGACGGCGTCATCCGCCGCTCATGGCACAACGAGGATTTCGCGTCGTTCTTCCGTCAGGCCGAGGCTTGAAACGATCGTCTCGGCCTGCGCCCGTCCGGACCGCGCGACGCGCTCGTCGGTGCCGGGACATGGCGAGATCGCGCGCCGGGCAGGATGGCCACCCCAGGCTTCAGCGCGCGGGATGGCCCGTGCTGGATCGCTCGGGCCGGCGGCGGCGCCGGGCCCGGCCCGCGGTCACTGGGCCAGCCCGAGCCTGACAAGATGATCGGCCCCGGCCCTGACCGTTTCCTTGTCGCGGACCTCGAGAATGAGCCGGGGGTTGCTGCTGAGGCGCCCCAGGGCACGGAACACCGCGTGCCAGGCGATGTTGCCTTCGCCGGGGTTCCAGTGCCGGTCGGCATAGCCGTCCGTGTCCTGGAGATGGACATGGTGCAGCATGTCGCCGGCGGCGTGCACGTAATAGTCGACCGGAGGCCCATTGGTCGAGCCATGGGCGTAGTTGGCGTGCCCCGTATCGATCGAAACGCGCACCGAAGGGCTGTCGAACGACCGGGCGAGGTCGACGCGGATATGGGCGTCGATATCCTCGATGTTCTCGATAACGAGGACGCAGCCGATCGCCTCGGCGCGCTTGACGGCAGCCGAGAGCGTTTGATGCGCCCGCTCGGTCACGCCTTCGCGGCTGCCGGGGTTGTTGTCGAGATTGTTGTAGTCCCAGGTCGTGTACGGCGAATGGATG
>JAIXZF010000482.1 GCA_027489835.1 Hyphomicrobiales bacterium | reverse complement strand
TGCCGACCATGTCGGTCGAAACCTGGCGCGGCCTCGGCGGGGCGAAGCGCGTGCGCTGACCTTCAGGGGAAAGGCGGCGGCACCGAGACGAAGCCCGCCTCGCGCTCGAAGCGCCGCGCAATGGCCAGAAGGCGCAGATCCGAGTCGGGACGGCCGATCAGCTGCACGCCGAAAGGCAGGCGATGGTGCCCCATCGGGGCTGGCAGCGTCACCACCGGGCAGCCGACCAGCGACACGAAGAAGGTGATGGCCAGATAGTCGGCGATGGTCTCGAGCGGTCTGCCGTCGATCTCGGTCACGTCCAGGACCTCGTGAGGCCAAGGCAGGACGCTGGCGGCCGGGGCCAGAAGCACATCGTGCTGTTCGAAGAAGGCGATGAAGCGGCGCGTCATCGCGGTGCGGCGCGCCTCGGCGGCGAGGAGGTCCGCTGCGCTGATGCCGGCGGCGCGCTCGATCCACCAGCGCACGGTCGCGGTCAGGGCGCCCCCATGTTCGCGCAGCAGGGCGCCGTAGGCGTGGGCGATCAGCGCCGGGCGAAGCGTGTGGAAGATGGCGAAGGCCTCGGCGCAATCCGGGTGGGCCGCCGTTACCGCGCCGAAGGCCGATTGCGCGTCGCTGACGGCTTTGCGGAAGCGGCCCCGCACGTCTGCGCCGACCGGCGCGGCGCCAAAGTCCTCCGTGGCGGCGATCCTGATCGGCCCCGCGACGGGTCCGGTTGCCATGAGCTTGCGGGACAGTGGATCGGCCGGATGCGGCCCCGCCGTGGCGCGGAGCGCCCGCGCCAGCATGGCGACATCGCGGGCGATGAAGCCTGTGGTGGACAGCATGTCGTAGCCGAGGGCGCGCTTCGGGCTCGGCAGCAGCCCGGGGGTTGGCCGGATGGAGGCCACGCCGCAGAAGCTGGCCGGCGTCCGCACCGAGCCGCCGAAATCCGTGCCGTGGGCGAGGGGCACCATGCCTGCCGCCACGGCCGCAGCGGAGCCGCCGGATGATCCGCCCGAGGTGAGGCTGACGTCCCACGGGTTGGCCGTAGGCCCGCCCAGCGGATTGCGGCAGCTCGCGCCGAAGCCGAACTCCGGCGTCATCGTCTTGCCCACGACGACCGCGCCTGCGGCGCGCAGCCGGGCCACGATCAGGTCGTCCTCAGCCGGGACATGGTCGCGGAAGAGGCGCGAGCCAAAGGTCGTCCTGAGCCCGGCCGTGTCGGTCAGATCCTTGACCGCCACCGGCACGCCGTGAAGCCGGCCGCGCGCGCCGTGCCGGACGTCGACCTTGGCGGCTGCGTCCATCGCGCCTTCGGCGTCGACCGTCAGGAAAGCCTTCAGCTCAGCGTCGCATGCCTCGATCCGCGCAAGACTGGCCCGAACCCGCGCCGCCGCCCGGCCCGCAACTGTCTCGCCCGCCATCGCAGTGCCTCCCCCAGCGCGCCATCCGGCGCGCTACGTATTGTCCACGATACGGCATGCGCCTTGCATACAAAAATGGCACGTCAAACCGTGGCATTTGGACAGGGAAAGCTCAAGCGCGTGGTGGACTCGCCGACCGGACAAGCGCTGACGCTCGACGGCATCAGCCATCGCTACGGGACCTCGAAGGCGGTCGACGACGTCACGCTGGAGATCGTCGGCGGCGAGCTCGTCGCGCTGCTCGGGCCGTCCGGCTGCGGCAAGACCACGCTGCTAAGGATCATCGCGGGGTTCATCAACCAGACCGAGGGCCGCGTCATCGTGGGCCCGGCGCCCATCGACCACCTGCCGCCGCACAAGCGGACGATCGGCATCGTCTTCCAGAGCTACGCGCTGTTCCCCCACATGACCGTGGCGGACAACATCGCCTACGGGCTCGCCGCCCGTGGCATCGACGGGGCCGCGCAGCGGGCGCGGGTCGGCGAGATGCTGGAACTGGTGAAGCTGTCGGGGATGGCGGACCGCTTCCCGCGCCAGCTCTCGGGCGGGCAGCAGCAGCGCATCGCGCTGGCGCGGGCGCTGGCCGTGCGGCCGGCGATCCTGCTCCTCGACGAGCCGTTCGCGGCGCTCGACAAGAACCTGCGGCTCGACATGCAGATCGAGATCAAGCGCATCCAGCGCATGGCCGGCACGACGACCATCATCGTCACGCATGACCAAGAGGAGGCGCTGTCGATGGCCGACCGCGTCGCCGTGCTGAACCAGGGCAGGCTCGAGCAGTTCGCGAAGGCCACCGACGTGTACGACCGGCCGCAATCCTTCTTCGTCAACACCTTCGTCGGCTCGTCCAACATCCTGCCTGGCACGCTGCGCGGCGTCTCGGGCGCGACGGGCACGGTCGGCCTCTCGGACGGCTCGACGATCCTCGGCCAGATCGCTGGGGACAGCCGCGTGGGCGACGCGGTGCGGGTCTGCGTCAGGCCCGAGCATCTCGACCTCGGCGCCTCCGAGGGCGCGCTGAGCGGCGCCGTCGAGATGGGCCTGCCGCTCGGGCCCAGCGTCATCCACGAGATCCGGCTGGCGACCGGCGACGCGATCCG
>JAIXZF010000001.1 GCA_027489835.1 Hyphomicrobiales bacterium | reverse complement strand
GCTTCCAGGATGATCTCGATCCGCTTCTTGGGATGGGTCTGGACCATGGAGCGCCTCCTCAGATGCCGGCGCGCTGCGCGAGCGCGAGGTAGAGCGGGATGCCGATGGCGAGGTTGAAGGGGAAGGTCACGCCAAGCGACAGGGTGAGGTAGATGGCGGGCTTCGCCTCCGGCAGCGCGAGGCGCATCGCGGCCGGCACGGCGATGTAGGAGGCCGAGGCGGTGAGCGTGATGAACAGTGCGGCGCCGCCCACCGACAGGCCAAGGGGCCAGATCGCCGCCGTCGCGAGCCCCGCGGACACGAGCGGCATCAGGATGCCGAAGGCCAGCACGGGCGGCGACAGGTGGCGGGCGCCCTCGCGCATGCCGCGCCCGGCCACCAGCCCCATGTCGAGCAGGAACAGGCACAGGATGCCGCGGAACGGATCGACGATGAAGGCCGAGATCATGCCCATGCCGCGTTCGCCGGTCGCCCAGCCGATCAGGAAGGAGCCGACCAGCATCACCACCGAGGCATTGAGCCCGACCTCGCGGATCAGCGCGCCCGCGCTCTCGCCCTCGTTGCGCTGGGCCGGGTCGCGCGCGCGCCGCGCCAGCAGCAGCGCCGAAAGGATGGCGGGCGTCTCCATCACCGCGGCGACCGCGACGAGAAAGCCCTCGAAGGGCAGGCCCTGGCCCCTCACCGCCTCGGTCCCGGCCACGAAGGTCACGATCGAGATCGAGCCGTAATGAGCCGCCACCGCCGCCGCGTCGACCGCCGGCAGCTTCGAGGTGGCCCTGAGAGCGAAGAAGCCGATGATGGGGATCACGAAGGACAGCGCGACGCCGGCCAGCATCACGAGCAGCATCAGCGCCGTGATGCCCGACTTGGCCACCTCCGCCCCGCCCTTGAAGCCGATCGACATCATCAGGTAGAGCGCCAGCGTCTTGGCGACCGCCTCGGGGATCGTCAGGTCCGAGCGCGCCAAGGCTGCGGCGAGCCCGAGCGCGAAGAACAGCACCATGGGCGAGACGAGGTTCTGCGTCGCAAGGTCGAGGAAGCTCAAGGCAGCCGCTCCGTCGCGGCGTGCGCGCCGAGATCGACTGGCTCGGTCGGCATGCGGCCCTCGGCCAGGCGCCGCGCAAGCCCGAGCGCGCCGGCCGGAATCAGCACTTCGCCGCTCGCCGCGAAGGCGTCGATCTCCCACCAGCGCACTTCGAGAACCTCGTCCTGGTCGGTCTCGGCCAGCCGCGCCGTGTCGAAGGCGGTGGACGGCGTCCGGACGAGGAAATAGCGCTCATGGCAGAAGGCCGCGCGCGTGAAGAGGTCGTTCAGCGCGTCGCGCCGCGCCACCTCGCCGAGCAGCGGCAGGCCGGTGAGGCCGACCTCCTCCTCCATTTCGCGCAGCGCCGCTTCTTCGGCAGTTTCGCCGGGCTCGATGCCGCCGCCCGGCGTGAACCAGAACGCCTTCAGGCCGGGATGGACCACCGACTCCGCCTCGCTGGCTTTGTACTTGAGCAGCAGGAGGCGGCCGGACGGATCGAGGATGATGAGCCGCGACGTGTGGCGCGTCTCGTAGCGGATGTCGGGCGGGCTCATCCGAGCGTGCCCTGCAGCTTGGCGAGCTCGACATTGCCGCCGCAGACCAGGATGCCGACGCGTTCGCCCGGCGCGGGCGTATGGGCTCCGCACAGGATCGCGGCGAAGGCCGCGGCGCCCCCCGGCTCGGTCGCGATGCGGAAATCGCGCCAGAGCGTGGCCTGCGCTTCGGTGATGGCTGTGTCCGGCACCAGCGCGACATGGTCGACCGTCTCGCGGCACACCTCATAGACGAGTTCGCCGACATTGCGCGCGCCGAGCGAGTCGGCGGCCACGGACTGGACCGAGACGTCGACGGCGCCCCCGGCCGCGAGCGCCGCATGCAGCGCACGCGAGCCTTCGGGTTCGACCCCGATGACGCGGACGTCCTGCCCTGCCCACCAGGCGGCCGCGCCCGAGATGAGCCCGCCTCCGCCGACAGCGATCAGCGCGCTGTCGACGCGGGCCTGCCCGTCCCATTCCATCGCCAGCGTGCCCTGCCCGGCAATCGTCTCGGCGGCTGCGAAGGGATGAACCTTCAGCGCGCCGCTCTCGGCGACATAGGCGTCGCACGCCGCCTGCGCGTCGTCATAGCGCGCGCCGCCGATCACCACATCGGCGCCGAAGCGGCGGATCGCATCGATCTTGGCGGGGCTCGAGATCTCCGGGACAAAGATGCGCGCCTTGCGGCCGAGCTTCAGCGCCGCATAGGCGACGGCCGCGCCGTGATTGCCCCCCGAGGCGGCGGCGACGCCGGCGGCGGAAGCCTCGCGCGACAGAAGGTTGTTGAACGCCCCGCGCGGCTTGAAGGAGCCGGCATGCTGGAGAAGCTCGAGCTTCAGCACGGGTGTCCAGTCCCCGCCGAGCGCCCCGCGCGCAAGCTCCATCACCGGCGTCCTGCGGACATGGCCCTCGATGCGCGCCGCGGCGGCTGCGATGTCGGAACGGCTGACGGGAGCGGGACGGGTCATGGGAGCCTGCGGATGCTGCATCCTGCTTCTGGCCCAGAGCGGCGCCGTTCGCAATCTCCCGGTCCGGCGCAGCGCGCGCATTGCCATGCGATGCAGGCAATGACAGCCTTGGCCGGACCGACCCGCCTGCTTCGCCACGAGCTGTCCATGCCGCTTCACCGACCGCGCCGCGCCGCGCTCTACCTGCCCGCCTCGAACGTGCGCGCCATCGACAAGGCGCGGACGCTGGCAGCCGACATGGTGATCCTCGACTGCGAGGACGCGGTCGCGCCGGCTCAGAAGGACACGGCGCGCGCGCAGTCCGTGGAGGCGATTGCAGCCGGCGGATTTGGCCGGCGCGAGCTGCTGATCCGCGTCAACGCGCCCGGCATGCCCTGGTTCGAGGCCGACCTCGCCGCAGCCGCACGCTCGGGCTGCGACGGCATCCTGCTGCCCAAGGTCGATGCGGCGGCGACGCTGCGCGAGGCGTCGCGGCGCCTCGAAGCGCTGGGCGCGGCGGAGCGCACGCGGATCTGGGCCATGATCGAGACCCCGCTCGCCATCCTCGATGCCGGCAGCATCGCGGCCTCGGCGCGCGAGCCCGGCTCGCGGCTGGCGGGCTTCGTCATGGGCGCGAACGATCTCGCCCGCGAGACGGGGACGCGCCTCGTGCCAGGCCGCGCGCCGCTGGTGCCCTGGCTGATGACGGCTTTGGCCGCGGCGCGCGCGCACGGCCTCGCCATCCTCGACAGCGTCTTCAACGACGTCCGGGATGTCGCCGGGCTCGAGGCGGAGGCGATGCAGGGCCGCGACATGGGCTTCGACGGCAAGACCGTGATCCATCCCGCGCAGATCGAGCCGGTCAACAGGGCCTTCTCGCCGTCCGAGGCGGAGCTGGCGCGGGCGAGGGCCATCGTCGAGGCCTTCGCGCGGCCCGAGAACGCGGGCAAGGGCGCGATCGCGCTCGACGGCGCGATGGTCGAGACGCTGCATGTCGAGATGGCGCGGCGGCTGATCGCCTTCGACGCCGCGCTCAGGATTTGAGGAGTCAGCCGGCGGGCGCCAGGGCGCGCGCCACCTTCTCGATCCGGTCGGCCGCGCCCGAAATGGCTTCGACCGCGCGGCGCTCGACCTCCTCGGCCCGCGCGCCGGCCGAGCCCGCATCGCCCTTCACCGCGTCAAGCTTCTGCTCGAGCAGGCCCACCCGCATCTTCAGCTCGGTCATCTCATCGGCCAGCGTCAGCGCCGCCATCACGTGAAGCCGCATGTCGCCAAGCTCTCCGAGCCCCTTGCGCATCTCCTCGATGCGCGAGTCGTAGAGGGCGGCGAGGCTTTCGAGATGCGCTTCCTCGCCGTCGCCGCAGGACATCCGGTAGACCTTGCCGGCGATGGTGACGGTGACCTGGCCCATCTCAATGCTCTCCGTTAGGCCGGCCCGCCTGCGGGGCGGGCTCCGCTCCGAGCGCCGAATGGATGGCGAGCATGGCGCGATCAAGGCGCTGGACCGCATGGCCGGCCGCCACCTCCACCTGCTTGAGCCGCGAAAGGGCGCCGTCGAGATCGGTCGCGAGGCGGGCGCGGTCGTCCTGCATGATGGCGAGCTCGGTCTCGAGATTGCCGCGGCTGCGCTCGAGGTCGAGCTTGCGCTGCGCGGCGGCCTCGAGCTGCCCGAGCGATGCGTCCAGAAGATTCAGCGCCGATTCAAACGATGAAATGGTCACCTGCAACTCCGACTCGTGCTGAAACATAGCCTATTGCCGCGCTGGCGCACAGGGCATGGCGAATTCGCCCACAGCGTGGTGAACAACGCGTTGGGCCGCCGGCTCGGTCCCGCGCCCTTGGTTGACTCCGCGGGCTCGCGCGGCCTATCGACCCGCAAGCCTGCGGCCAACCGCCGGCTTTCCCTATCTTGCCGAAGGCGGACCCTCCATGTCGCAGACCATCGACCGCAAGCAGCATGACCTTCTGGCCAATGCCATCCGTTCGCTGGCGATGGATGCCGTTGAGCAGGCCAAGTCGGGTCATCCCGGCCTGCCGCTGGGGGCCGCCGACATCGCGGCCGTGCTGTTCTCGCAGGTGATGAAGTTCGACGCGGCCAACCCCTCCTGGCCCGACCGCGACCGCTTCGTGCTCTCCGCCGGCCATGGCTCGATGCTGATCTACGCGCTGCTGCACCTGACCGGCGCGCCCGGCATGACGCTCGACGAGATCAAGCGCTTCCGCCAGCTCCACTCGAAGACGCCGGGCCATCCGGAAGTCGGCCACACGCCCGGCGTCGAGATGACGACCGGCCCGCTCGGGCAGGGCATCGCCACGGCGGTCGGCTTCGCCATGGCCGAGCGCATGCTCGCGGCCGAGTTCGGCAGGCGCGTCGTGGACCACCACACCTATGTGCTGGCCTCCGATGGCGACCTGATGGAGGGCATCAGCCAGGAAGCCATCGCCCTCGCCGGCCATCAGAAGCTCGGCAAGCTCATCGTGCTGTTCGACGACAACGGCATCTCGATCGACGGGCCGCTCTCCATGTCCGACTCGGTTGACCAGCTGAAGCGCTTCCAGTCGGCCGGCTGGCGCGCCGAGCGCGTCGACGGGCATGATCCCGACGCGATTCTGGCCGCGCTTCAGCGCGCCAAGGCGTCGAGCCGTCCGAGCCTCATCGCCTGCAAGACGGTGATCGGCTATGGCGCGCCCAAGAAGGCCGGCACCTCCAAGGCCCATGGCGAGCCGCTTGGCGCCGAGGAGCTGGCCGCGACCAAGGCGAAGCTCGGCCTCAGCGCCACGGCCTTCGACATTGCCCCCGCCGCGCTCGACGCCTGGCGCGAGGCGGGCGCGCGCGGCGCCGAGTCCCGCAAGGCCTGGGAAGCGACCTTCGCCGCCCTGCCGCCGAAGAAGCAGTCGGAGTTCAACCGCCGCCTGGCGCGCGAACTGCCGGCCAAGCTCGGCAAGGCCATCGCCGCGCACAAGGCGGCGCTGGCGGCGAACCCGCCCACCGTCGCCACCCGCAAGGCCTCCGAGATGGCGCTGGAGGCGATCACGCCCGTGATGCCGGAACTGGTGCTGGGCTCGGCCGACCTGACGCCCTCGAACAACACCAAGATGAAGACCGCCGTGCCCTTCATGCCGAAGAGCCCGGCCGGCCGTTACATCCATTACGGCATCCGCGAGCACGGCATGGCGGCGGCCATGAACGGCATCTCGCTGCATGGCGGCTTCCGGCCCGCCGGCGCGACCTTCATGGTCTTCACCGATTATTGCCGCCCCGCCATCCGCCTCGCGGCACTGATGGAGCAGCCGGCGATCTACGTCATGACGCACGATTCCATCGGCCTCGGCGAGGATGGGCCAACCCACCAGCCGGTCGAGCATCTGGCCGCGCTGCGGGCCATCCCCAACCTGCGCGTGCTCAGGCCCGCGGATGCGATGGAGACGGCCGAGTGCTGGCAGCTCGCGCTCGAGCGCACGAACGGCCCCACCGTTCTCGCCCTCACCCGCCAGAACCTCACACCGGCCCGCTGCGAGGCCAGCCGCGCGAACCTCTGCGCCCAGGGCGCCTATGAGCTCACCCCCGCCGAGGGCGGCCGGGCCGAGGCCACGATCTTCGCCACCGGCTCGGAGGTCGAGATCGCCGGCACGGCGCGCAAGCTGCTCTCCGAGCGCGGCGTGCGCGCGCGCATCGTCTCCGTGCCGTCGCTGGAGCTGTTCCTCACCCAGCCCGAGGAGGTGCGCCGCAAGGTCATCGGCTCCGCCCGGATCAAGGTCGCGGTCGAGGCCGGCATCCGCATGGGCTGGGACGCGCTGGTCGGCCCCGAGGGCGGCTTCGTCGGCATGACGGGCTTCGGGGCGAGTGGCCCCTACAAGGAACTCTACAAGCATTTCGGCATCACGGCGGAGGCCGTGGCCGACGCCGTGATGGCCCGGCACAACCAGTAGTTTCCGCTGGTGGATGGAAGTTCCCGCAGGGCAGACCTGCGTGCGGCCAGGGTCAATTCGTCCTTGAAACCGCCGTGAAAACCGGCAAAAGGGCGGTCACCTCCGCTGTTCCGCCAGTTTCCCGAAAGGAACCTCCATGACCGTCCGCGTCTTCATCAACGGCTTCGGCCGCATTGGCCGCAACGTGCTTCGCGCCATCGTCGAATCCAAGCGCAAGGACATCGAAGTCGTCGGCGTCAACGATCTCGGCCCCGTCGAGACCAATGCGCACCTGCTGCGCTTCGACTCGGTCCATGGCCGCTTCCCCGCCGAGGTGAAGGTCGATGGCGACGCCATCGTCGTCAACGGCAAGCGCATCCGCGTCACCGCGATCAAGGATCCCGCGCAGCTTCCGCACAAGGAGCTGAACGTCGACATCGCGATGGAATGCACGGGCATCTTCACCACCCGCGACAAGGCCGCCGCGCACCTCGCCGCCGGCGCCAAGCGGGTGCTGGTCTCCGCCCCCTGCGACAATGCCGACCTCACGGTCGTCTACGGCGTCAACGACGGCGCGCTGCTCAAGGATCACCTCGTCGTCTCGAACGCGTCGTGCACCACCAACTGCCTCGCGCCCGTCGTGGCGGTGCTGCACAAGGCCGTCGGCATCGACAAGGGCTTCATGACCACGATCCACGCCTACACCGGCGACCAGCCCACGCTGGACACCATGCACAAGGATCTCTATCGCGCCCGCGCCGCCGCCATGTCGATGATCCCGACCTCGACGGGCGCCGCCAAGGCCATCGGCCTTGTCATCCCCGAGCTCAAGGGCCGCCTCGATGGCACCTCGATCCGCGTGCCGGTGCCGAACGTCTCGGTGGTGGACTTCAAGTTCATGGCCAAGCGCAAGACCACGGTCGAGAAGGTCAACGAGGCGATCCAGAAGGCGGCTGCGCGCGGCCCGCTGAAGGGCATCCTCGCCGTCACCGACCAGCCCAACGTCTCGGTCGACTTCAACCACGCTCCCGCTTCCTCCACCTTCGCCCTCGATCAGACCAAGGTGATGGACGAGCGCATGGTCAGGGTGCTGTCCTGGTATGACAACGAGTGGGGCTTCTCCAACCGCATGTCCGACACCGCCGTCGCCATGGCGAAGCTGATCTGACGAAGCGTCACGGGCGCGCCGCAATCACGCCGCGCGCCCCCG
>JAIXZF010000157.1 GCA_027489835.1 Hyphomicrobiales bacterium | reverse complement strand
GCCGGGCTGTCCGCCGGCATGTCGAAATAGCGCTCCTCGTAGACGATCTCGCGGGCGCGGCCCTCGGCCACGACATGCATCCTCACCGGCTTCTGGAAGAAGCGGCCGAGATGGAAGAAGGTCACCGGCCAGGGCGAGGGACCATTGGCCCAGAGCGCGAGGTCGGTCCTGTAGCGGATCTTGCCATGCGCGTCGTAGTCGATACGCTCGAGCACGTCCGGGCGCGGGCGCGGCGGCGGCGCATAGGGGCGGGCGGACATCTCGCGGGCGCGAGCCTTCAGGGCCTCGAAGGAGAAGGGCTGCGCCTCGCCAAGTTTCAGACCGGCCTGGGCCAGCGCCTCTGGCGAGAAGCCGCCGGCGGCGGCCCCGAGGGCTGCCGTCCCGGCGAGGAGAGCGCGGCGGTCGATCATGCAGGGTTCCGTTCTGGAAGGCGCGCGTCCCGGGGACGGCGCTGATCGTGGTGGTTCCGGGCTCGATATCGCGCGGCGGCGCGCGATGGCAAGGCGTCGCCCCTCACCGCTTCAGCTTCTCGGTCTCGGGCTTGTCCTGCCCGAGCGAGACGATGCCGCGCCGGATGGCGCGCGTGCGCGTGAAGTGCCGGTGCAGCGTCTCGCCGTCGCCGAAGCGGATGGCGCGGGTGAGGATGGCGAGATCCTCGCTGAAGCGGCCCAGCATCTCCAGCACCGCGTCCTTGTTGTGCAGGAAGACATCCCGCCACATCGTCGGATCGGAGGCCGCGATGCGGGTGAAGTCGCGGAAGCCGCCGGCCGAGAACTTGATCACCTCGGATTGCGTGACCTTCTCGAGATCGTTGGCGGTGCCCACGATGTTGTAGGCGATGAGGTGCGGCAGGTGGCTGGTGATGGCGAGGACGAGGTCGTGATGGGCTGGCGTCATCACCTCGACGATCGCGCCCATCGCCTCCCAGTAGGCGCGCAGAAGCGCCACGGCGCCGGCGTCCGCGCCCTCGGGCGGGGTCAGGATGCACCAGCGGCTGAGGAACAGGCTGGCGAATCCCGCATCGGGGCCCGAATGCTCGGTGCCCGCGACAGGGTGGGCCGGGATGAAGTGCACGCCCCCGGGCACGAGGGGGCCGACCTGATCGACCACCGCGCCCTTGACCGAGCCGACATCGGACAGGATGGCGCCAGGGGCCAGCGCGCCCGCGATCGCGGCGGTCACCGCCGCGCACGCGCCCACCGGCACGCACAGGATGACGAGGCCCGCGCCTTTCGCCGCTTCGGCCGCCGACGTGGTGGCGAGATCCGCGAGGCCGAGCGCGCGGACGCGCTGCGTCACGGCCTCGTCGCGGTCGGCGGCGGCGATCTCGCCGGCGAGGTTCAGCTCACGCGCGGCCCGCGCCAGCGAGGAGCCGATGAGCCCCATGCCGATGATGGCGAGGCGGCCGATCAGCGGCTCGGCCCTGACGGGGGCGAAGCTCTCAGCCATGACGGGGCGCCATGAAGTCGGCCAGCGCCGCGACCACCGCGCGATTGGCTGCCTCGTCGCCGATGGTGAGACGGAGAGCGCCGGGCAGTCCATAGGCGTCCATTCGGCGCAGGATGAGGCCCCGCGCCGTCAGGAAGGCGTCGGCTGCCGGGGCGGTGCGCCCGTCCGCGCCGGGAAAATGCAGGAGCAGAAAGTTGCCGACAGACGGCGTCACCTCGATGCCGAGGCGCGCGAGCTCGTGCGTGAGCCAGGGCAGCCAGCGCTCGTTGTGGTCGATGGCCTTGCCGACATGCGCGTCGTCGCCGATGGCGGCGGCGCCCGCTTCGAGCGCCGCCCCGTTGACGTTGAACGGACCCCTGATGCGGTTGAGCGCGTCGATGACGTGGGCCGGGCCGTACATCCAGCCGAGGCGCAGATTGGCGAGCCCATGGATCTTCGAGAAGGTGCGGGTCATCACGACATTGTCGCAGGTCGCGACCAGCTCGAGGCCCGAGGCGTAATCGTTGCGCCGCACATATTCGGCATAGGCCGCGTCCAGCACCAGCAGGACATGCGGCGGCAGGCCGGCCTGCAGGCGCTTGACCTCGTCGAAGGGCAGGTAGGTGCCGGTCGGATTGTTCGGGTTGGCGAGGTAGAGGATCTTCGTGCGCGGCGTGACGGCGGCGAGCAGCGCGTCGACGTCGGCCGTCAGGTTCTTTTCCGGCACGGCGACGGGCTGTCCACCTGCCGCAGTAATGGCGATCTTGTAGACGAGGAAGCCATAGGCCGAGTAGACGCCCTCGTCGCCCGGGCCGACATAGGCGTTGGTGACGAGCGAGAGCAGCTCGTCCGAGCCCGAGCCGCAGATCAGGCGGGCCGGATCGAGCCCGTACTTCGCGCCGATGGCCTCGCGCAGCTTCGTGGCCGAGCCGTCCGGATAGAGCTCGAGCTTGCCGGCCAAAGCCTTGAAGGCCTCGATCGCTTTGGGACTGGGGCCAAGCGGGGTCTCGTTCGAGGAGAGCTTGACCAGCTTGGTGCCGGCCGGAGCCGCGCTCTTGCCGGGCACGTAGGCCTCGATGTCGAGGATGCCGGGGCGGGGCATGGGCCGGGTGGCGGTGCTGGCGGTCATGGGGGCGTCCTCGGGTGTCAGGGGTCGGGCTCAGCCGGCGCGGCGGGGCGGAGCGGTGAAGCGGGCGGCGTGGCTGCCGATCTCCAGGAGCTCGGCTCCGCCCAGAGCTGCCCTGAGCCGGGAGGGATGGGTCTCGCCATCGGCCGCGATGAGCAGCGACAGCCCGTTGCCGTCAGCCGCGCTGGCCGTGACGTCGCCGAGCGCAGCCGCAAGCGCCGCGCGCATGGCGGGAGTCCAGCGCTCGACGCTGGCGACATAGAGCACGACCTCGCGCACCGCAGCATCGGCCAGCGGGCGCGCCACGACATAGACCGGCGTTCCGGCCGGATGGTCGGGTCGCTCGATGAAGGGCAGGCGGGCGATGATCTTCGGCGTCTCCGGCCCGACGAGGCCGCGCCACCAGGCTCCGGCGCTGGCGCCCTGGTCGATGCGGAAGATGCCGAGATCGCCGGCCGAGCCCGCGACCGCCGCGATCACGGCCTTGGCGTCGTCATGGGGCAGGTAAGGCGCAGTGAAGCCGAAATGGAAGCGGGCGGAGTCGCGCATCGGGCCGTCGCCGCCGGAGATGTCGGCATGGACGGCGTAGTGCGCCTGCACCCAGGTGAAGGTGGCGATGATGACGCGCCAGATGCCCTCGGCCGTGTCGAGCGGCAGGAGCCCCTTGTGGCGCAGGCTCAGCCTGCGCATCATCTCGGCCTCGCGGCCGGGCCTGAAGGCCGAGCCCGAGACCTGCGTCTTCTTGACCTCGATCAGCCGCTCGATCACCTGCCCGCGCTCCATCAGGAGCTC
>JAIXZF010000466.1 GCA_027489835.1 Hyphomicrobiales bacterium | reverse complement strand
CTCGACGACGGCGTGATGCTGGATTCCGAAGCCAACCTCGTGGCGTCTCTCAAGGCCGGCTGGGGCGAGCGGGCCCGGCGGGCGGCCCGCGCCATCCTCGCGCGGATCGCGGCCGAGGAGGAAGGGCGCAAGGTGCGCGAGGTGCGCGCCCGCATTGCGACCGTCGACCAGGATTTCGCCGACGGGATCGAGGCCCGGCACGAGGCGCGCCTGCCCTTCGGCCTGCAGGCACCGGGCGGCATCGTCACGATCCACTGCCCGCGCAGCCGCGCCTTCGACCTCGCCGACGATCTGGCCGCCGCCGGCGCGACGGACGTCACGGTGCGTACGCTCGATTACGTGTTCAGGCAGGACAACCCGTTGCTCGAGCGGCTTCTGAAGCGGATCTGACTCGGCCCAAAAAAAGAGGCCGCCCCGGGGGAGGGAAGCGGCCTCTAAGGGAACAGCCGCCGGGGGAGGCGGGCTGCTATGGGGGAAGGAAGTCCAAAAGACTTCACCCCCACTTACGTAGTTGTGCGTAGCTTGGATCACGACGGATCGGGCGCAGCGTTGCGCTTTTTCCAGCGGGGGTGCGCGGCCCTGAAACACCGTCCCCGATGGTTTGGATCGCCCGCGGCACGATCTGCGCTGTTGAACATCGGGGCGCATGTTTCTATGGTCCGCCGTCGATTGGACCCTGTCCCAACCGTTATGCCGAGCCCCATGGAATTCATGACGATGTCGCGCCGCGCCCTGTTCGCCGTCCTGGCCCTCGCGCCGCTCTGCCCCCTCGCAGCGATGGCACAGCAGCGTCAGGCGCCGGTGCGCGCGCCCACTCAGGAAAGCGGCGGCGGCATCGCGGTGCCGCAGCCCAAGGTCGACAAGCAGTTCCCGGTCGGGGCGAGCTGGACGGCGGTGAGCGTCGGCGGCAAGCCCCTGCCCGGCGAACGGCCCTCGATGGTGCTCGACGACCAGCTGCGGGCCAAGGGCTTCAGCGGCTGCAACACGTTTTCCGCAACCGCCTATCCGCTTGCGCAGCAGGGCTTCGCGGTGGGACCGATCGCGGTGACGCGCAAGGCCTGCGAACCGGCGCTGATGACCTCGGAACGCACCTTCCTGACCGCGCTTCGCGGCGCCCGCAAATGGGACGTGGTCGAGGGCCGGCTGGTCCTGACCGGCGTCGCGGGCGAGATCAGGTTCGAGCGCGCGCTCTGAGGCCGGACGCCCCGGCCGCGGCCCGAGCGTCAGGCCGGGGAGAACAGCCGGCCGCCCTCGCCGACGGGCTTCATCTCGATGACGCGGTCGTGCATCGCCTTCAGCGTCGAGCGGTGGCCGATGGACACGACCGTGGTGTTCGGCAGTTCGGACCGCAGCACCGCGTAGATCGCGTCCTCCAGCGGCTCGTCGAGCGCGGCGGTCGCCTCGTCGAGGAAGAGCCAGTCGGGCTTGGCCAGCAGCGCGCGCGCGATGGCCAGGCGCTGCTGCTCGCCGAGAGAGAGCACCTGCACCCAGAACGCCTCTTCGTCGAGCCGGCCGAGCAGATGCGGCAGCTTCACCGCCCTGAGCGCCGCCAGGATCGCCTCATCCGTGTAGGCGCCATTGGTGCCGGGATAGGTCACCGCGTCGCGCAGCGTGCCGAGCGGGAGATAGGGCCGCTGCGGCAGCAGCATCACGGAGCTTTCGGCCGGCACCGCGACATCGGCCGAGCCGAAGGGCCAGATGCCCGCCACGGCCCGGAACAGGGTGGACTTGCCCGAACCGGACGGGCCCACCAGCAGCGTGCGCTCGCCGCGCCGGATGGTCAGGCCGTCGGCCTCCACGATGCGCGTGCCCTCGGGCAGGTGCAGCGACAGCTTCTGGATCGTGAGGTCGGCATTGGGCGCGTCGATCCGGCGAATGCGGCTCTGCTCGCGGATGATCTCGGCCTTGCGCATCGAGCCGTCGAAGCTCGACAGACGGTCGACCACCGCCTTGAAGTCGGCCAGCGTGGCGTAGCGGTCGATGAAGAAGGACAGCGCCGCGTCGACGCGGGCGAAGGCCTGGCTGGTCTGCGTCAGCACGCCGAGCGTGATCTGCCCGGCGAAGTAGAACGGCGCCGTGATGACGATCGGCACGATGGAGTTCGACGATCCGTAGAGCTGGATGAAGGCCGACAGCCATTTCTGCACCCGCACGATGTCGAAGAAATTGCGGATGACCTCGCGGAACTGGACGCCGAGGCGCTGCTTCTCCGCCTTCTCGCCCGAGAGCAGCGCGATCGGCTCTCCGTATTCGCGCAGGCGGGCGAGGCCGAAGCGGAAGTCCGCCTCGTAGACCTCCTGGCGAAAGTTGAGCCCGATCAGGCGCTTGCCGATCAGATGGGTGATCAGCGTGCCCACCGCAGCATAGGCGAGCGCGATCCAGAACAGCAGGCCGGGTATCTGGGTGTCCACGCCCGGCAGCTTGAGGTTGGCCGACAGGCCCCACAGGATGACCGAAAAGGAAACCAGCGAGGAGATCTGCTGAATCATCGAGATGGTCAGCCCATAGGTCGTCTCGATGTATTTGCGGATATCCTCCGAAATACGCTGGTCGGGGTTGTCGACCCGCGCTTCGCCGAATTGCAGCCGGTAATGCGTGCCGTCGTCGAGCCAGCGCTGGTAGAGCTTCTCTGTCAGCCAGGAGCGCCACCTGATCTTGAAGGCCGAGACGATCAGGAACTCGATGAAGTTCGACGCGATGAGGATGGCGACGAGCGGCACCCAGACCTGGAAGAGCAGGCGCCAGAACTCGAGCGAGTTCTTGGCCTGGATGGCGTCGAACCAGTTGCGGTTGAAGAAGGACAGGCTGACCGAGATCCAGACCTGGCCGAGATTGATCAGGATGATGATCGCCAGCAGTCCCATCGCCATCCACCGCACCGAGAAGGTGAAGGGGCGGCCATTGACGATCTCGAACGAGGCGCGCTCGTCGGTGACGAAGTATTTGTCGGTGATCGCCGTGATCTGCCGCATGACCGGGATGCGCGAGAGCCCGAAGGCGAGGATGGCGAAGGCCGCCGAGGTGAAGGCCGTGAGCGGCGGCGGCGCATAGGGCGCGAAGGCCGCCGGCAGATAGGGCTGGGCGACCAGCAGCGCGATCAGCGCCACGTAGCCGAGCGCATAGAACACGATGAAGAAGCGCAGGAAGGGGCCGGTGCCGCGGCTCAGCACCACCGCGACGGTCATCAGCAGCCCTGCGACGGCGACGTAGGTCGGGATGCCCGCCAGCCATGTGACGCCGAACAGCCCTCCGAAACCCGCGAAGGAAGCGAGGGCCGACAGCACGATGAGGAGAATCATGGAACGATCCCGGGGCGTTGCATCAGGGACGGTTAGACCGTGGTTTGCCCGTCTTGTGAACAGCCAATCGGCCCGCCTGTCCAGCGGGTCGAGGCCTCAGGCGAGCTCCCGGCCCTCCTCGGCGTCGGCGCGGGCCATCAGGCCCGGGAAGAGCGGGGCGAGCTCGGCTTCGTATTTGGCGAGGTAATCCTTGAAGGAGGTGCCGCCGGTGCCGATCTCGACGCCGACGCGGGCGAGCTGCACGCTGGCGAGCTGCAGATGCGCGCGGTGGAAGGCGAGCTGCGCCCGGTCATAGGCTGCAAGCAGCCGGACGAAAGGCCCGGCCGAGGGATGCTCGTCGAGCCACTGGCCGGGGCTGGCGGCGCCAGCGGCCCCGGCGATGGCAACCAGCTCGGCCGCATAGTGGCGCAGGCTGTGGCTGCGGTGGGCCTCGATCCAGGCCTCGACCTCGTCGCCGAAATGCCGGTCGAACTCGCTTTCGGCGACATGGACCTTGCCGGTCTCGTCGGCGGTGCCGCCGCGCCAGTAGCGCTGGACCACGCCGCTCATGATCTCGATGCGGCGGAACTGCCAGGACTGGAAGCCCGAGGTCGGCCCGAGCGCGGTGCGGAACTCCGCAAAGCCCCGCATGCCAGAGAGGATCGGCATCGTCGCGTTGACCGTGCGCCAGAACTGCACGACCCGCTTGAGGAAATAGCTCGCCTCGGTGAGGTCGCCGATGCGCCGGGCCGGCGCGTCGATGGCCCCCTGCGCCACCTCCAGCACGCGCTCGAGGTCGACGATCATCTGATGGAAGGACAGCTCGCAGACCTGATGCACCGCGATGAACAGGTCCTCGTCCTTGGACGCGGTCACGGGCTTCTTGCACGCCAGAAGCGTCGGCAGGTTGTGGTAGGTCCAGTAATGATTGTCGGTGACGTCGACGGTCGGGTCGACGGGCTGCATGGGGATGGCGACGTAATCCATGGGGCGGCCTGCGGTTGACGGCTTGACGGCGTGCCCGGATTGTCGGGCGGAATGGCGGCGAAGGCCAGCCGATGCGACGAAATTTCCGCCTCCGCCGTCAGGTCCCAATGCAAGAAGCCCGCCTTGCGGCGGGCCCCTGCATGTCTGCGCCTGGATGCGGATCCGGGCGACGGCGGCAACGCCCTGCGGCAGGCCTTACTTCGGCGCAAGCACCATCACGACCTGGCGGCCTTCCATCGAAGGCTCGGATTCGACCTTCACGAAGGTCGCGGTCTCGGCCTTGACGCGGTTGAGCACCTCCATGCCGAGATGCTGGTGGGCCATTTCGCGGCCGCGGAAGCGCAGGGTGATCTTCACCTTGTCGCCCTCCTCGATGAAGCCCTTGAGCGAGCGCATCTTCACTTCGTAATCGTGCTTGTCGATGCCCGGCCGAAGCTTGATTTCCTTGATCTCGATGATCTTCTGGTTCTTGCGCGCTTCGGCGGCCTTCTTCTGCTCGGCGAAGCGGAAGCGGCCATAATCGAGAATCTTGCAGACCGGCGGCACCGAGTTCGGCGCGATCTCCACCAGATCCAGCCCTGCATCCTCGGCCATCTTGAGCGCGTCGGGTGTCTGGACGACGCCCTTGTTCTCGCCGTTCTGGTCGATCAGCTGGACCTCGCGCACGCGGATGTCGCGGTTGATGCGCGGGCCGTCCTTCTGGGGCACGGGTAGGGGGCGGAACGGTCTGCGAATGGGAGTCTCTCCTGTGTGGCCGCGCGCGAAGCGCTGTGCGACGACAAAATGCACAACAGGCGCTGATGTCAACGCCCGTGGACCGGAAACGCCTCAGAAACAGGCGCGAAATGGCGCGCAGGCGGTCATTGCCCGAGCAGGGCGGCGTAGACGTCAAGCGTCTCGCCGACCATGTGCTCCAGCGAGAAGCGCGCCTCGACATGCCTGCGGGCGCGAAGGGCGAGCGCGTCCCGGGCGCTGGGCCTGAGCGCCAGCGCCTCGGCCAGCGCCGCGGCCAATGCGGGCGCGTCATCGGGGGGAACGCGCCAGCCCGTGCGCTCCTGCGGCGTCTGCTGGGGCGGTGCGAGCACGGTTTCCGGCACCGCGCCGAGATCGGAAACCACCACCGGCGCGCCCATCGCCTGGGCCTCGACCGCGACGCGCCCGAACGCCTCGGGTTCGGTGGACGGCACGGTGACGACCGCCGAGGCCAGGAAGGCGGCGGGCATGTCCGTCCAGTGGCCGACGCGCCGCACGACTCCCTCGAGGCCGGCATCGGCAATCTGCCGGTCGAGCTGGCGCACGTAATCGTCGCGGCCCTGCGCGTCGCCCGCGAGGATCACGACGGCGTCGCCCAGGCGGCCTTCCGCCTTCATCAGGCGGGCGGCCTCGATGAGCACGCGCTGCCCTTTCCAGCCCGTCAGCCGCCCCGCGAGAAGGATGATCGGCTGGTCCGGCTCGACGTTCCAGGCCGTGCGGACCTCGCTGACGCGCCCCGGCTCGACGGCCGCGGGCTGGTACTGCGAGAAGTCGGTGCCGCGATGGATCACCCGCGTGCGCCCCCGGGCGAACGGGTGCATCCGGGCGATGAGGTCTGCGGTGTAATGCGAGTTGGCGATGACGACGTCGCCGCGCGCCATCACCGAATTGTAGAGGACCTTCACCGCCGAAGCGCCGGCATAGGAGCCATGATAAGTGGTGACGTAGGGCAGCTTCATGGCCCGTGCCGCAGCCAGCGCCACCCAGGCGGGGGCGCGCGAGCGGGCATGGATCAGCTCGACCTTCTCCGCCGCACAGAGCCGCGACAGGCTGCGAATGTTGCCGAGCATCTTGATCGGATTCTTCTCGGCAGCGGGAAAGGGCAGCCAGACGCCGCCCTTGGCCTGCATCTCGCCCACCAGCCGGCCGCCCTCGGTGGCCACCAGCGCCCGCGCGCCGACCGCGGCAAGGCCGGCGGCGACATCGACCGTGGTGCGCTCGGCGCCGCCCGCCTGAAGCTCGGGCACGATCTGGAGAATCGTCCGACCTGCGAGCGGATGCGCGCCGCGCTCCCCCGCCGGGGTGGCCTCGATGGGTCGCACAGCCAGCATCACCGCAGTATCAAGACCTCACAGGCGCGAATCATGCAAGCAGGTCCTCACGCCGCGCAGGAGAGAGATAAATTGAACCCTGATCCGCCGCAATTTCTCTGGCGCGACGATCCACCGGGCAATCGGCGCCTGGCGTTCCTGCATGAAGCGGGCCAAGGCCCCTGCATCGTCTGGCTCGGGGGCTTCCGCTCCGACATGCGCGCGACCAAGGCCGAGGCGCTGGCAGCTTGGGCGCGCCAGTCCGGCCGCGCCTTCCTGCGCTTCGACTACACAGGGCACGGCGAGAGCGGCGGCGCGTTCGAGGACGCGACCATCTCGGTCTGGCTGGCCGATGCGCTGGCCATCATCTCCGCCAGGGCGGGCGAGGCTCCGCTGTTGGTCGGCTCGT
Source organism: Hyphomicrobiales bacterium (assembly GCA_027489835.1). Classification (GTDB taxonomy): domain Bacteria; phylum Pseudomonadota; class Alphaproteobacteria; order Rhizobiales; family Beijerinckiaceae; genus Allobosea. Next base: position 699 of record JAIXZF010000466.1, on the reverse strand, counting down.
CGATGGGCGGATGGATCGCCCTTCTGGCAGCCTTGCGGATGAAGGCTCTGGGGAACGTCCCGAGCGGGCTTGCGCTCATCGCGCCCGCCGTCGACTTCACGCAGGCGCTGATGTGGGAGGCTTTCCCGGACGCGGTGAAGCGGGAAATCGAGACGACCGGGCAATGGCTGCGCCCGTCCGCCTATTCGGCGGCCCCCTACCCCATCACGCGCGCCCTGATCGAGGATGGCAGGAGCTACGCCCTGCTCGATGGCCCGATCGAACCCGGCTGTCCGGTGGCGATCCTTCAGGGGATGGAGGACCCCGACGTGCCATGGCGCCATGCCATGCGGATCGTCGAGCACCTGCCCTCCGACGACGTGACGCTGACGCTGGTGAAGGACGGCGACCACAGGCTGTCGCGCGAGCAGGACATTGCCCTGCTCGTGCGCGTGGTGGCTTCGATGGTCAGTGAACGCTGACGGTGACCAGCTTGTTCTCCCACGCATTCGCGGTGAGTTGCTCGCGGGATTCGGCGATCATGATCGGCGTGCCGTCCGCGCCCAGGAGCGCGTAGAGGTCGATGCCCTGCGGGATACCGTCCACCTGGGGCAGAAGCTTCTGGAGCGCCTCGGCGCTCATCTCGCGCACATAGGCGACCTCGCCCGCGCCGAGCGCGGCCAGTTCGGCGATGGAGAAGGGGCTCTTTCCGTTTGCATT
>JAIXZF010000042.1 GCA_027489835.1 Hyphomicrobiales bacterium | reverse complement strand
CGCAATCCCGACCACCGCCGCCTAATCATCGCCTCGGATCATCAGGCTTATTGAGGAGCAACGACCATGCAGCCCACTCCCGGCGATGTGCATGTCAATACCCCGCTCACGAACATCTCGATTGCGTTCCTCCAGAACGCTTCGGACTTCGTGGCCACGCGGGTCTTCCCGAACATCCCCGTCTCCAAGCAGAGCGACCGCTACTACGTCTACAACCGCGGCGACTTCAACCGCGACGAGATGAAGGAGCGCGCGCCGGGCACGGAGAGCGAGGGCTCCGGCTACACGCTGGACAATACGCCGACCTACTTCGCCCCGCGGTACTCCTTCCACAAGGATATCCCGGACGAGGTGCGGTCGAACGCCGATGCGGCGCTCAACCCCGACCGCGAGGCCACGGCCTTCGTGTCGCACAAGGCGCTCATCAAGCGCGAGAAGCTCTTCGTGGCCAAGTATTTCGGCCCCGGCCTCTGGACCTACGATTGGGACGGCGTTGCCTCCGGCCCGACCGGCAATCAGGTGCTCCAGTGGAACGACGCCGCGTCGAACCCGATCAAGAACGTGCGTGACGCCAAGCGCGCGATCCGGGAGAACACCGGCTTCGAGGCCAACAAGCTCGTCATCGGCCGCGCCGTCTACGACGCGCTGATGGACAACCCCGGCATCATCGACCGCATCAAGTATTCGGGCGGCGTTGGTCCGAACACGCCGGCCAAGGCTTCGCTCACCCTCCTCGCCTCGCTCTTCGAGGTGGACGAGGTGCTGGTGATGAACGCCATCGAGAACACCGCGGTCGAGGGTCGTGCGGCTGCGCACTCCTTCATCGGCGGCAAGCGGGCGCTGCTCACCTACGCCACGCCGACGCCGGGCCTGATGACCCCGACTGCCGGCTACACCTTCTCGTGGACCGGCCTGATGGGCGCGGGCGGCGAAGGCAACCGCATCCGCCAGTTCCGCATCGAGCGGCAGGGCATCGACCGCGTCGAGATCGATATGTGCTTCGACCAGAAGCTCGTGTCGGCCGACCTCGGCTTCTTCTGGGACACCATCGTCGCCTAAGGCGGCGGCGGATCTGCAACATGCCGGGAGCGCCTGACCCGCTCCCACTCTACGGAAGGCACCCTGACCTATGCTTCCTCCGGCTCCCTTCTCGATCTCTCTGGAATACGTCTTCGCCCAGCCCGTGCGCTACGCCGGGGTGGACTACCCCGCGGGTGCGTTCGTCCCCAAGGACGTGATCCCCGCTCGCAACCTCGCCATGTTTGCCGACCAGCGCCTCATCATTGAGCGCGCGGCCGATGCCGTTCCGGTCGAGCCGGTCCCCGTTTCCGCGAATTCCCCGGCTCCGCGAGCATCCGCCGCGTCTGAGCCGATCTCGGCCTACGCCGTGAAGAACAAGGGCTTCGGCCGCTTCTACGTGGTGGACGCAGGCGGCAACAACGTCGCCGGCCCGTACCGCTCCGAGGAGACCGCCGATGAGGCCCGCAGGGCGCTTCTGGCAGCGTGAGGTGACCGATGGCTCTGACAGTCGAGGACGGCACCGGGCTCGCAGGGGCGGATAGCTACCTTTCGCTGGCCGCCTTCAAGGCGCAGATGGATGCGTGGGGCTATGTCTACGGGGCCATCGCCGACGCCGATCTGGAGGTCGCGCTGCGCCGGGCCACCGACTACATCGACACCAAGTTCCGCTACAAGGGCAACAAGCTCACGGCGGCGCAGGCGCTCGAATTCCCGCGTTCCGATCTCTTCGATTGGTCGAGCTACGCCATCACGGGCGTGCCGGTGCGCGTGAAGCGCGCGTGCGCGGAGCTCGCCTTCAAGGCCACCTCCACCTCGCTGCACGAGGATCTGGCGCGCGGCGGCATGGTGACCTCCGAGAGCGTCGGGCCGATCTCGGTGAGCTACTCGGACAAGGCCCCGGCCGGCACCGTCTTCACGGCGGCCAAGGGCTTCCTCGACCCCTTCATTCGCGACGTGCTCGACGTGCCGACGCCGTTCTTCTCGACCTCGGCGAGCGCGGACTTCGAGCGCGACACGATGGACTTCCCCGGCACCGTCGAGCCGGAGCTCTAAGCCGTGGGCAAGTTCCTCAACGCGCAGAGCACCGCCCTTCTGCTCATCCAGAAGAACGGCTCCAAGGGCACGCTCGCCCGGCGCGTGGCGTCGGCGTTCGACCCGGTGACGCAGGCCGAGACGGCCACCACGACCACCGAGGAATTCGACGTGGTGGTGCTGCCGCCGTCCCAGCAAGCGCGGTTCAAGGTGGGCTCTCTGGAGAACCGCACGGCGGTCGAGCTCTATCTCGCGCAGAAGGGCCGCACCATGACGCCCCAGCCCGGCGACGTGCTCACCGTGGGCGGCAAGGCCTACACGCTCTTCTGGGCGCAGACCTACGACCCGGCGCTCGACGGGCCGATCTTCACTCTGGCCTATGCGGAGTGATCGGTGAGCGCACAGGTCTTCAGGGCTCAGATCGGGAAGTGGAAGAACCAGACCGCCGCCAAGATCGACGCGCTGGCCCGCCAGACGTGCTTCGAGATGGGCCAGCGGGTGGTGCAGCGCACCCCGGTCGACACCGGCTTCCTCCGGGGCTCGTGGCAGCCTTCCGTGGGCTCGCCTGAGCTCGCCAAGGGCAAGCTCGATCCTGCCGGCCTCAGCGCCCTCTCGGACCTCGGCGTGAAGGTGGCGGGCATCAAGGCCGGCGACAACTTCTTCATGCTGAACAATGCCGGCTACGCGCGCTTCATCGAGTACGGCACCGCCAAGATGGCCGGGCGCTTCTTCGTCACCCAGACGGTGAAGAACTGGCAGAACGTCGTCGATGAGGTGGCCGCGGATCTGGGGATGGTCGCGTGAGCACCGCCTCGGTCCACTCCGATATGCGCGCCGCCTTCCGCCAGCACCTCACTGGCGTCGCGGGGCTGCCGGTCATGGCTTGGGAGGGCCGCAAGTTCGACCCGGTCGTCGGGACGCCTTTCGCTCGCGAGAGCTTCAGGGCGATCTCGTCAGTGGTGCGCGCCATCGGCGCGGGCGGCAACATCGCGCACCGGATGGTGGGCGTCGTGTCGCTCTTCTACCCCATCGGGGTGGGCACCGCCGCCATCGAGGCGATGGCCGGAACGCTCCTGACCCGGTTCAAACCCGGAACTTCCCTCGCCTACGGCCCAAACACCGGCCTCGTGCTCCAAGCGGAGCGAGCACCATTGCTGCAAGAGCCGGATTGGCTGGGCTGTCCCGTGTCCATCACGCTCGTGTCCTACACGACGCTCTGAGGAGATCGTCCTATGCCTATTCAGGCGAACGTAAATTCCACCATCGCCTTCAAGGCGGAGACGACGCTCGGGGTGCCGGCCGGCGCATCGGGCGCGCAGCTTCTCCGCCGCGTGTCGTCCTCGCTGGCCACCGCGAAGGACGCCTTCGCCTCCAACGAGGTGCGCCCGGACCAGCAGATCAGCGACGTGCGCCACGGCGCGCGCTCGGTGCGCGGCACCATCGAGGGCGAGCTCTCGACCCAGACCTACGACACGCTTCTGGAGGCTCTCCTGCGCGGCACGTGGGCGGCTGGCGTCTCCGCGGCCCCGGCGCAGTTTGCCACGGGCGTCACCATCGCGGACGGCGGCGTGGGGCAGTCCACGCTCACCTTCGCCGGAGCCGGCAACCTCCTGACGCTGGGCTTCAAGATCGGCGATATCGTGCGTGGCACCGGCCTCACCACGCCGGGCAACAACGCCACCAACGTGCGCATCGTGGCCCTCACGGGCACGGTCATGACGGTGACGCCGCGCCTCGCCGCCACGGCTCAGCAGGCCGCCGGCTGGGCCATCGCCGTCACCGGCAACAAGCTCGTCATGGGCTCGGCGCTGCGCTCCTTCACCTTCGAGGTGAACCACCCCGACATCGATATCTGCGAGCAGTTCCTCGGCTGCCGCATCGGTGGCGCAAACATCAACGTGCCGCCGAACGGCATGTCCACCGTCGCCTTCGATATCATGGGCCTCAACGGCAACGTCCTCACGGGCGCGTCGGCTCCCTACTTCACTGCGCCGACCGCGGCTCCGAACACCGGCATCCTCTCGGGCCTCGATGGGGCGCTGCGCCTCGGTGGCGTCGAGCAGGCCGTGGTGACCGGGCTCCAGATCAACGTCACCGACAACCTCTCGATGACCCCGGTCATCGGGGCCACGATCTCGCCCGACGTGTTCTATGGCCGCTCGGTGGTGACCGGGAACGTCTCGGCCTACCTCGAAAACGAGACGCTCATCAACGCCTTCCTCAACGAGACCGAGGTCGATCTCGTGGCGGTCTGCGAGAGCGGGAGCGCGGCGAACGCCGACTTCCTCACCTTCAACATGCAGCGCGTGAAGCTCAATTCCGCGCAGCGCACCATCGGCCCCGATGGCGGCGTCATCGTGCAGTTCGCCTTCCAAGCGCTCCTGCGCTCGGGCGGCACCGGCACGGCCTACGACCAGTCCACGCTGGTGATCCAGCGGTCGAACTGAGCCCGCTTCGGCGGATCAGCAGGGAGGGGGCGGCCGGGATGGTCAGGATCTCGCGCCGCCCTCTTCCTCGTCACAACAGGGAGAAGACCATGGAATTCGCACTGCCCGGAATGGACACCCGAACGCGATCCGAGGAAGGCGTCGCGATGGAGATCCGCACGCTTTCCGGCGACCCGCTGCTCGACAAGGACGGCAAGCCTGTTCGCATCACCATGCGAGGCCCCGACAGCGCCATCTACCGCAGCCTCACCCGCGCTCAGGTGCGCAAGCGCGTCCAGCGCGCCTCCAGCGGCTCCGAGACCAGCCCGGAGGAGGATGAGGCCGACGCGCTCGATATCCTCGTGGCGCTCACGGTCGGGTGGGAGGGCGTCAATACGCCTGACGGCAAGGCCATCGACTGCACCCCGGAGAACGTCCGGGCGCTCTTCACCAACTACCCGATCATTCGCGAGCAGGCCGACAGCTTCGCCGCGAGCCGCGTCAATTTTATCAAGGGCTGACGGAAAGGCTCCTCACCTATGCGCGGTGGCAGTACCGGCTCAAGGCGGATGCAGGCGGCGGGGGATCGGTGGACGATCACCTCGCCGTCGTCGCCAAGAAGCTCGGGAAGGCGGCTCCCAAGCGGCCCGTCCTGCCCCCGGAGGCGGTCCACGTCTGGAACGCCTTCGTGCAGCTTTCGTCGGCCCGAACCTCGAATGGCTTCGGCCCGGACCCGATCCCCTTCACGGAGGTCGCGGCCTACGTCGCTCTCACCGGGGACGAGCTCGATCCGTGGGAGATCGAGGCGATCCGCGAACTGGACCACGCCTTCCTCGTCTCGGCCGCGGAGAGCAAGCCGCGGAAATAGGAGCCCGGCCACATGACCGACATTGCCCAGCTTGGCTTCCAGATCGACACGGCAGGCCTGAAGCAGGGCGCGCAGGCCGCGGACCAGCTTGCCACCTCGCTCAACAAGGTGGCCGATGCGGCCGATAAGCAGGCCGGCGCGGAGCGGCGCAAGACCACCACCCAGCAACAGAGCACACAGGCCACCCAGCAAGCCGCACAGGCTGCGCAGGCTGCCGCCACTGCGGCGACCGCGCAGGAGAGCGCCACGGCGAAGGTGGGGGCCACGCTGGGCACGCTGGGCGGCGTGCTCTCGACCGTGGGCACCCAGACCCAGACCCTCACCGGCCAGTTGACCAACCTCTCGGGGGTGCTCTCGGGCGGCGCGGGCGGCGGGGCGGGCGGCGTCGTCGGCGGCCTCAACGCCATGGCTGGCGGCATGGGCCGGCTCGGCGGGACGCTGGGACCGGTCGCAGCCGGCATCCTCGGCGTCGGCGCGGGCATCACGGCGCTCATCGCCGGCTTCGGCGCGGCGGTGGCAGCGACCTTCAAGACGCAGGAGCAGTTCCTCGTCCTCGAAGGCCGCCTGAAGAACGTCTACGGCTCGGCCGCGGCGGCGTCGGACGCCTTCTCGAAGATCACCAAGCTGGCCCAAGAGAACGGCGTCGCGGTGCAGGCGACGGCGGAGGCCTATCTGCGCCTCGCCCGCAACAACGAGGCCATCGGGCTCACGCGCGCCCAGATGACCGACCTCACCGATGCGGTGCAGAAGCTCGGGCGCGTCTCGGGCGCGAGCACGGGCGAGCTCGCCTCGGGCATGCTCCAGTTTTCGCAGGCGCTCGCCGCCGGCCGCCTCAACGGCGACGAACTGCGCTCGATCATGGAGAACATGCCGGCGCTGGCCAAGGCCATCGCGCAGGGCCTCGGCGTCTCGGTCGGCCAGCTTCGGGCGATGGGCGCGGAAGGCCAGCTGACCTCCGACAAGATCGTCAACTCGCTGCTCGGCCAGCTTCCCAAGATCAACGCCGAATTCAAGAACCTACCGCAGACCTCGGAGCAGGCCTTCGCCCGCATCGGCAGCGCGTGGGACCGGCTCATCGCCGGCATGGGCCAGCGGCTCAACGCCTCCAAGATCGTCACGACGCTGGGCAACGCGGCGGCCTCGGCCATCGACAGCGTGGCAGGCGCGGTCACGCCGGAGAACGACAACCAGCGCATGGACCGCATCCTCCGGGAGCGGATGGACGTTGGAAACACGCTCGCGCAGAACGCCTTCCTCCCCGCGCGCCAGCGTGGCCGGATCGGCATCTCGTCGGCGGAGAACTCCGAATTCGAAGGCCGCTACCTGACGGACCTCCTCAGGGCGCAGGCGCAGGAGGAGCTCGACGCGATCAACGCGCCGGTCGTGCGGTCGCAGGCCATCATTCAGGAGATCGACAGCCTCGGCACCAAGGCGAAGGGCATCCGCGAGCAGATCAAGACGCTGGAGGATGCGGTCGGCTCCCTCATCAAGCAGGGCGACCTCACCAAGGCCAAGCAGTACGGCGACTTTATCGAGGTGCTGAAGCGCCAGTTGGAGGGCCTGCGCTCGCCGCTGGATGCCTTCCGCCGGGACACCGAAAGGCAAGTGCAGGACATTGCCCGCTTCGGCGCTGGCGGGGCTGCCAGCATCGGCCCTGAGGCGCGCGCCATCGTGAAGCAGGGCGAGAGCTCGGGCGTCAACATCGGCGAGCAACAGGCGATCAACGCGGTCCTTGAGCGCCGGGCCTCGGAGATCGAGCGCACCGCCGCGGCCATGGAGATCGAGATCGATGCCCAGCGCCGGCTCACCGACACGGCCGGGCAGGGCGCGCGGGCGCAGATCGAGGCCGAGGTGGCCCAGAAGGCCTACAACCTCCAGATGCAGCTTGCGGGCAAGGAGATCACGCCCCAGCTTTCGGCCGCGCTTGAGCGCTACAAGGAGAACCTCCGCGAGCTCCTGTCTCTCCAGAAGGAGAACACGGACGCCCAGCGCCTCTACAACGCCCAGCAAGAGCTCGGCATCCAGAAGGCCCTGTCGGCCGCGCAGGCCAACGGCGCGAACGCGGGCCAGCTTCGCGAACTGGAGCGCCAGCTACGGCTCAACGCCCGCCTCCAGCAAGAGCTCGGGGCCAATGGCGGCGTAGCGCCGGCCACCTCCGGGGTGCCGCTCATCTCGGGCAGGCCCATGAGCGGGCGCGCGGCGGCCGAGGGCGACACCATTGCCGGCGCGGTGCGGCCGGGCGTGAACACCAACGTCACCGCCACGGTCGCGTCGGTGGTGGCCGAGATCCAGCGCCTCTTCCCCGGTGCGGTGGTCACCTCCGGCCGCCGCAATGGCGACGGCTCCTCGCAGCACGACCACGGCAACGCGGCCGACCTCAGCCTGCGCAACCTCTCGCAGGAGGATCGCGCTCGGCTGGTGAAGATGCTGGCCAGCGGGCAGGGCGCATTTGCAGGCGTCGGCGGGCTCGGGATGTACGATGCGCGCGGGGATCTCCTGCACGTCGACACCCGCGGCGGCCAGCGCATGGCGTGGGGGCCGAACCGCTCGTCTTCCTCGCTCGGGCAGACCCCGGAATTCTTCCAAGACGCGGTCAACGGCTGGCGCGGCACGATCAACGGGCAGATCACCACCGCCACTCGTGCGATCACCGCCGAGGACGACAGCGAGCGCATCCGCGCGGTGCGCGAGGGCGAGGCCCGGATCGCCGCCATGCGCCGGGAGCTCGAAGAGACGCGCCGGCAGGCCTCCTCGCCGGATGCGGTCACCGCGCGCCGCCGGTCGCAAGAAGATCAGGCCCGCAGCGTGGCGCGGGACTTCGAGCCGGGCCAGCAAGAAGTCGCCTACCAGACGGAGCTCCTCAAGCTGCGCGCGCAGGACCGGGCCGAGGTCGCGGAGCGCACCCGGTCCATGGAAGAGGGGCTGAAGAGCCAAGAGCGCATCACGGCGGCGCTCCGGCGCGGCGGGGCCGAAGGGCGCATCCAGCTTCAGCTTGAGAAGGAGATCAACGACGCGCGCGAGCGGGGCGTCGAGCTCACGGAAGCCGAGGTCGCGGCCAAGGAGAAGGTCATTCGCGCCACCGTGGCGCAGGAGAAGGTCAACGCCGAGGCGAAGTCGCAGGCGGCGGCCTACGAGGGCATGTGGCTGGACGTAGCCGACAGCATTGGCTCGGCCATCGAAGGCGCGTTCCGCGAGGCCGTCATGACCGGCAAGGTCGATGCGGAGCGGCTCCTCAAGGGGCTCGTGGCCGATATCGGCTCTGCCATCATTCGGGCCACCATCGTGCAGCCCCTCGTGAGCGGCATCTCGTCATTCTTCGCGGCGGCTGACGGCGCGGTCTTCCAAGGAGGCCAGAAGATGGCCTTCGCGGGCGGTGGCGTCGTTGGCAGCCCCCGGATGTTTGCCATGGCCGGCGGCACCGGGCTCATGGGCGAGGCTGGCCCGGAAGCGATCATGCCGCTGAAGCGCGGCCCTGACGGCAAGCTCGGCGTGAGCGGCGGCGGCGGGGGCGGCGGGGGCGGCAATGTCTCGATCCAGATCAACGACATGCGCACGAACAGCGATGCGGAGCCCATCGAGACGGAGGAAAAGCAGGGAGCCAACGGCGAGCGCGCCATCCAGATCATGGTCCGCGATGAGGTCAGGCGGGCCATCGGGGCCGGCGAACTCGACGCCCCCATGCGCACGAACTACGGCACGACCCGCATCCTGACGAAGAGGTGAGATCATGGCGAACGCCGTTTGGCCGGTGGGCCTGCCAGAATACGCGCTTGAAAACGGATATCAGGAGAGCCTCGAAGACCAGACCATCGAAACCCAGATGGACAGCGGACCGGCCAAGATCCGACGCCGGTTCACGACCGCCTTCCGCAAGTACCAGTTGGTCATCCAGATGGATGCCGACCAGATGGCGCTCTTCGAAACCTTCTACCTCGTGACGCTGCAAGGCGGGTCGCTGCCCTTCGATTGGCTGCACCCGCGCACGCGAACACCCAAGACCTTCCGCTTCCGCCGGCCGCCGCCGTCGATTGCGCCTATCGGGGGCACGCAATACTGCCGCGTCTCGATGGCGCTGGAGAGCCTGCCATGAGGACGCTATCCCCCAACGCGCTTGCCAGCGCCTTCGCCGAGAGCACGGGCGAGGTGTGGCTCTTGCTCTGCACCATCGAGCACCCGGAGATCGAGGACGGGGCGCTCCGCTTCGTCAACAACATGGAGAGCGTCACCAGCCGGGGCGAACTCTACATCGCCTTCCCCTTCAGCGTGGAGCTTCCCGGGGAGGACGCCGAGAACCTCGGCGAGGCGCGGCTGCGCATCGACAACATCGACCGCATGATCGTGGAGGTCATCCGCACCATCACGACGCCGCCGACGGTGACGCTGGAGGTAGTGCTCGCCTCATCGCCCGACACGGTGGAGGCCTCGTTTCAGGGCATGACCCTGCGCTCGGTGGCCTACGACGCGCAGTCCGTGTCCGGGGTGCTGAAGTTCGAAGATATCTCCGGGGAGCCCATGTCCCTCCAGATGACCCCGCAACGCTTCCCCGGCATGTTCTGATGGCAGACGTTCCGAAGTGGGTGGCCGGCTACATCGGCATTCCGTTCAAGACCGGCGGCACGACGCGCGAGGGCTGCGATTGCGTGGGCCTCGTGCGCATGGTCTGGCGCGAGCGTTTCGGCCGCGATCTGCCCGACTACGACGGGGCGCACTGGAGCGCCGAGATCGAGGCCTCATCCCTGCGCGAAGCGGCGGAGCGGTATAGCCGTCTGTTCCGGCGGATCGAGGCTGGCGAAGAGCGTCTCGGTGATGGTATCCTCATAAGGATGAGAGGCCATCCGCTTCATCTTGCCATGGTGGTGACACCCGGCTGGATGCTCCATGTGGAGACCGAGACGGATAGTTGTCTCACGGAATACCGCACGAGCGCGTGGCGCAATCGCCTTCTCGGCTTCTACAGGTTCGATTGATGGCCGAACTCCTGCCACCCGGAAGGTTCAAGCCGGTCATGGAGGTCCAGCACTCCTTCGCGGAGACCGGGCCGGCTCCTGCGCGGCCGACTTCCGTTCTGGTGCAGCCGAACCCCTTCGAGGCCAAGCACGTCGAACTCGGCATCCCCGCCGGCTGGAACGTGCGCGAGATCGTGCGCCATTCCGGCTTCCCGGCAATCTACGACGACCACGTCCGGGTCTGGATCAACGACGAAGAGATCCCCCGCGAGATGTGGTCGCGGGTGAAGCCCAAGCTCGGCGTCAACCTCTATGTGCGCGTGACGCCTCAGGGCGGCGGTGGTGGCGGCGGGGGAGGCGGCGGCGGGTCCGCGGCCGGCAACAAGAAGAAGCGCAAGGGCGGCATTCTCGGCACGATCCTGATGGTGGTCGTGACCGTGGTGGTGGCGTTCGTCGCCCCCTATCTGGCGGGCTTCCTGTTCACGGCCGGGACCATCGGCTTCAAGGTCGCGGCGGCGGTGATCGGCATCGGCCTCACCATGGTCGGCGGGCTCCTCGTGCAGAGCCTCATCAAGCCGCCCAAGAACACGCCGACGCAGCAAGCGGACCAAGGCCAGCCGATCTCGCAGCGCGCGCTCCTCACGGGCGTGCAGAACCGCTTCGAGCCCTACGCCTTCATCCCGCGCGTCGTCGGCCGGCGCAGGCTCTACCCCTTGCTCGCGGCCCGGCCCTACACCGAGGCCGTCGGCCCGAACCGCTACGTGCGCGCCCTCCTGTGCGTGGGCTGGGGGCCTTTGTCGATCACGGATATCAGGATCGGCGACACGCCCATCTCGGCCTTCGGCAACATCGAGATCCAGACGCGGGAGGGGTGGGCCTCGGGGCACACGGCCTTCGGCGCTTTCCCCGGCGGCACCGTCGTGGACGCGGCGCAGACGCTCTTCACGAACTCGGTCACGGAGGAGAGCTTCACGGCGCTCCTCGACACGGGCATCGCCGTTTCGCGCCTCACGAGGACCGACACGTCCGAGGTCAGCATCGACGTGACCTTCCCGCAGGGCCTCGCGTTCTACGATGAGCAGGGCCAGCGCACAGAGCTAACCGTCCAGATTTATTGCGAATATCGCGTCGTTGGGGGCTCGTTCACGCCCATCATCTGGGATGGCCCAAGCGTGGCCGATGGCACCCAGACCAACGGCTACCTCACATGCACCGACAAGAGCGGCGCGGCCTCGATCTTCGGCGGCACCTTCAGGACGCCCGGCCCCGGGCAGTATGAGGTCCGTCTGACCCGAACCACGGCTGCCGGCGCGACCGCGCGCCATGTTGACCGGGCCGAATTCTCGGCGCTGCGCTCGGTGCGCTACCAGAACCCGATCACCATCCCCGGCGTGGCCCTCATCGCCGTCCGCATGCGCGCCACGGACCAGTTCCAAGGCCTGCCCGACCAGATCAATTGCATCGCCCAGAGCTACCTCCCGACATGGAACGGCACAAGCTGGACGTGGGCGCTGTCCCAAAATCCGGCGTGGGCCTATGCGGACATGATGCGGCGGCGCGGCACCACCCGCGTGATCCCGGACAGCCGGATCGATCTGCCGACCATCCAAGCGTGGGCCACCGGCTGCGCGGCCACCGCGCCGAATGCCGCGGAGCCCCGGTGGACGGTGAATTCCATCTATGAGGGCGGGTCGATCTTCACGGGCAT
>JAIXZF010000128.1 GCA_027489835.1 Hyphomicrobiales bacterium | reverse complement strand
GCGATCTCGCGGTCGGCCAGGGCGGTGGCGACCTCGTAGGTCTTGCCGAGCTTGCACTTGATCTCGACGAAGAAGGTCTGCATCGGGCGTCTCCCATTCCTGCCTCGGGCTTAGCGCATCCTCGGGCGCGATCAAGCGCCTTTGCCGCGCGGGACCGCCGGTCAGGCGCCGCAGAGCTCTGCGACGCGGCGGCTCATGGCGCTGTCGCCATCGGCGAGCGGCGCGATCACGGTGAAATGGTTGCCGGGCAGCTCCTCATACCGCGTCACCACGCCGCCGAGGCCCCAGGCATCCACCAGCCGCCGGCTCTGCCGGTGATACTCGCCGCTCTCGTCCGCGCCGACCACGGCGTCGAAGGCGAGGCGGTGCGGCGCTGGCCAGAAGAACGGGCTCTGGCGCTCGGCGTCCTCGAAGCTGAGACCCAGCGCCGTGTTGATGCTGGTCTCGGTCAGCGGCTTGAGGTTGTAGAGGCCCGATATGCCGTAGCCGGCCCGGATGAGGCGGCGCGGCAGGTTCTCGGCCACCGACGTCCAGTCGGTCGCCAGCATGCAGGCCGCGAGATGGCCTCCCGCCGAGTGGCCATAGGCGACGAGCGGAAGCTGGAAGCGGCGGTAGAGGTCGGCGCAGACATAGCGGCACTGGCCGATGATGTCGGAAATCGTCACGGCCGGGCACAGCTCGTAACCCGCAATGGCGACCGCCACGCCGCGTTCGTTGAGCCCGCGCGCCATGTGGCTGAAGTAACTCGGGTCGAGCGCCTGCCAGTAGCCTCCGTGGAAGAAGACGGCGAGCGCGTCGGCCTTCATCTCCTGCGGGCGGAACAGGTCGTAATGCTGCCGCGGCGTCGGGCCATAGGGCACGCCGAGCTCGCAGGACGCCACCGCCCGATAGGCCTCGGCGTCGCGCGCCCAGCCGGGGATGATCTCGACATACTCCGGCACGCGGGCGCGGTTGTTGTACTCGCTCTCGTAATCAGGCATCGGGCCGCTCCTCGCGCGATTGGTAAGCGATGCCTTACGCAAAGGCGAGAGCGGAGCCGCGTTCCAGGGCTTTGACATCGCGCGCCGCATCCGACATCACGCCAGCCTCATCTGGACAGGGCGCCCATGGACAATCCGGTACTGGTCGAGGTCACGCGCGGGGCGGGGGTCGAGTCGCGCCATCGCGGAGCCTATGTGGTGATGGATGCGGATGGTGGGATCGTCGCGTCCGCGGGCGCCATCTCCGCGCGAGTCTTTCCGCGCTCGGCGGTCAAGGCGCTGCAGGCGCTGCCGCTGGTCGAAGGCGGGTTCGCCGACCGCTTCGGGCTCAGCGCCGACGAGATCGCACTGTGCTGCTCGTCCCATTCGGGCCAGCCGCACCATATCGCGGCCTCGGCCTCGATGCTGAAGAAGGCGGGGCGCGACGTCGGCTGCCTCGAATGCGGCGCCCACTGGCCCGTCTACGACAAGGCGGCGCGGGCGCTGGCGCTGGCGGGCGAGGTGCCGAGCGCGCTGCACAACAATTGCTCGGGAAAGCATTCGGGCTTCATCTGCCTGTCCGTGGGGCTGGGCGAGGACACGAGGGGCTATGTCGGGGCCGGCCACGCCGTGCAGCGCGCCACGCGCGCGGCCATGGTCGAGATGACCGGCGATGCGCATGATCCGGCGACGGCGGGGATCGATGGCTGCTCGATCCCCACTTACGCGGTCGAGCTCAAGGCGCTGGCGCTGGGCTTCGCGCGCTTCGGCGCGGGGGGCGGCAAGGGCGCGGGCATGGGCCCGGCGCGCGTCAGGGCTGCTGAGCGCATCCGCGCCTCGGTGGCGGCGCATCCGGAAATGGTGTCGGGGACCGGGCGCTTCGACAGCGTGCTGATGGGCGCGCTCGGCGCGAGGGCCTTCACCAAGACGGGCGCGGAGGCGGTGTTCTGCGGCGCGCTGCCCGAGCTCGGCCTCGGCATCGCGCTCAAGATCGACGATGGCGGGACGCGGGCGTCCGAGGCCATGATGGCGACGCTGATCGGGCGGAGCCTCGCGCTCGACGGCCATCAGAAGGAGGTTGTCGACCGGCTCGCCGCGCCCGTGCTGACCAACTGGAACGGGATCGAGGTCGGCAGGGTGCGCGTGGTGGGCTGAGGCTCAGGCCGCGGTCGGCGCGGGCTCTTCCGGCGGTCGGCTGCGCAGGCCGGCGGAAATGTCCCGGTTGATGTTGATGAGCACCTGCAGCCGCGCCGGGTTCGGCTCGCTCTGCATCTGGATGTCGAGGGTGTGGTTGAAGATGAACACGCCGAGCGACAGGATGTTGCGCTTCACGTCGAGGGGAAGCTGGCTGGCTTCGTCGGACACTGCCGCGACGAGGACCGTCCAGATCTTGCGGTTGATGACAAGAGCGGCGTCGAGCTCGTCCTTCTTCGCGTCCCAGTTGTCCTTGATGACCTGAAGCCTCGCGGCCGACTTCATCAGGACATGGGCTTCAAGCTCGCGAGGGCTTAACGGGCCCGACTGGGCTGTCTTCGCGTAGGCGTTCGCCGCGTAGGACATGGTTCAACAGCTCGCTTTCGTAGGTGATCAGCTTCTTGGCTGCCTTCAAAGCCTTGTAGAGGTCACCGTTTAAGATGCGGTTATTGAGCTCCGCGATGAGGTTGGCCGAGCTGGGGGCCGCCTCGAGGAACTCGCGAACGAGGGTGAAATAGATCTCGTGGTGCTTGCCGATGTCCTGGTCGAGGTACATCAGCTGCACCGCGAGATAGATGCGCTTGGCGGGCGTGTCGGCCGTCTTGTTGGTGAGGATGTCCTTCTCGCGCAGGATCGGGGCCTCGCCCTCGATGAACAGGCGCGTGCGCTGGTCGTCGGCGCGGATCACCACCGTTCCGATGATGATGCGCTCATGCGGCTTCAGTTCGACTTTCAGCGCCATCTTGGCTCCTTCCCGAAGGTTTCCGTCGCCACGACGGGCGTCAGCTGAACAGCCTGAGCACGGCCTGATCGGACTGGGAGGCGAGCGACAGCGCCTGGGTGGAGAGCTGCTGGCGCGTCTGCAGGGCGAGAAGGTTCGCGCCCTCCTCGTTGAGGTCGGCGACGACGAGATTGTCCGAGCCGATCTTGAGCAGCTTCACCGCTTCCTTGGTGAATTCCTGGCGTGTGGTCGCGACCGTGTTGTTGGCGCCGAAAGTGGCCTGCTGCGCCCGGATCAGCTTGATCGAGTCGCCCAGCTTGGTGAGGGCGGCGTTGATCTCGGTGTCCGACTGCATGTTGCGGCGCGTGTCGTTGAGCGACAGGCCGATGCCGGCGGAGTCGAAGACGACGCCGCGCACGATCATGCGCGTGGTGGCGTCCTCGTTGAAGATCATGTCGAGGGTCTGCCCGTACAACAGGTTCGTGCCGTTGTAGCCCGCGTCCTTGGCCGCGAAATTGATCTGGGTGAGGATGTCGTTGTACTGCTCGGCGAACTTGGCGCGGGTCGAATTGGTCACCGCGGAGATAACGCCGGTGTCGGTCGCCGTCGAGGTGGGCAGCGGCGGCTCGAAGGTGCCGAACAGGGTGTTCAGCGAATTGGGCGGGACGCCCGTGCCGCCGAGCACCAGCCGCAGCGAGCCGTTGGTGGTGTTGTCGACGATCAGGCGGCCGCCGGCGTCGATCGAGGCATTGACGTAGCGCTCGCCGGTGGTGGCGTTGTTGTTGGCGGCGTTGGTATTGATCTGGTCGACCAGATCCTGCGCCGTCATGGGGTTGGTGAACGTGATGGTGAAGGTGCCCGCCGGCACCGCCGGGTTCGACGGCACGGTGAAGTTGACCTGCAGCGTCGCGCCGGCGGCGAATGCGCCGGGCGCACCGACGGCGGAGGAGCCGACGAGGTTGCCGTTAGTGAGGTAGTCGACCGCGCGCTTGGTCACGGGGTCCATGCCCGAGGCCAGCTTGGCGTTGCTAGCGGTCGAGTTCAGCGCGGTGCGCAGGCCGGCCTGCATCTGCTCGACCATGCGCGTGATCGCCTTGAGGCCATTGTCGGCGGCTTCGATGGTCTTGATGCCGAGGCCCATGTTGTCGAGCAGGCGGCTGAGATCGCGGCTGCGCGTGCTCAGGCCTTCCGACTGGAAATAGTTGAGCGGATCGTCCAGCGCCGAATTGATCTTCCGGCCGGTCGAAAGACGGACCTGCGTCTTGTCCTGCATCTCCGCCGCGCTCTGGAGCGACAGCAGGTTGCTGCGAATGCCTTTCGAGAGAACAATGTCGTTCATCGGCAATGTGTCCCGTTCTGGACCAGCGACCCGTTCTGAATCACCGTGGCCCGATCATGGTTTGTTAACCCTAATAGTTGGTTAACAGCCTCCGGCGCGCCGTGGCCCTTAAGCCGGCATTAACCATGATCCGCCCAAATCGACGGGGCCGACCTCCTGGCGCCGCTGGCGACGGGAGACCAGTCGGCAGGGGCGAGGGCTGTACGGATGGCTGCGAATACCAGGACGGCGGTCTTCACCGCGGCGGGACCTCATGTCCGCACCGAGACGGCACGGCCGCTGCTGACGCTCTGCCTCGCGACCTACAAGCGCGCGCATTATCTCGACCGCTATCTCACGCATCATCTGACCGCATTCGAGGCGGCAGGGCTCGATTACGAGCTGCTCGTCTCTGACGATTGCTCGCCGGACGCGACGCCGGAGATCCTCGCCGCCTACGCCGCCCGGCATCCGCGCATGCGCGTCGTCCGGCAGGAGCGCAATGTCGGCTCTTTCGCCAACATGTTGATCACCCAGCGCGAGGCGCGGGGCGAGATCGTGGTCAGCATCGCCGATGACGATCTGATGGTGCCGCACCAGCTGCTCGCCTATGTGCGCCGCATGGACGAGAACCGCGACCTCGTCATGCTGCAGGCGCCCTGGTTCCTGATGGACGAGACCAAGGACAATGCCATCATCGGCAAGTTCTACGATTTCGACGGAGACCGGACCTTCGCGGAGGGCGATTATGCCGGCTGCCTCGACTTCGTGCTCAAGCACCATGTCTTTCCTGAGTGCTGGCTGATCCGCCGGGACATCGTGCCCGCCGTGATCGGGCCGGCCCCGCGCTTCGCCTATCACTTCTTCAACGTGCTGACCCGCGCGCTGGGCCTCGGGCCGGTGATGTTCTCGCCCGATCCGCACATCCTCGCCACGGCCGTGACCAGGAACGGCGCGCCGCAGGAGGGCAACACGGAGGTGATGGAAGGCTGGGACCGCTACCGCGGCGGCCTCGAATACATGGCTTCCCATGCCCGCCAGTTCCAGCCGGGCAGCATGAACGACGTGGTTGGCTTCGCGCAGAAGGCGCAGATGTTCACGCTCCAGCGCATGGCGGTCGCCGCGCGCATCAACGCCGCCGCGCATCGCTGGTCGGATGCCTATCACATCCAGCGCCGCGTCCATGCCTATGGGGCGCAGGCTCCCACGATGGTGTCGCCCATGGATCTGGCGCGGCTCGCCTCGATGGAGACGGCCGCGCTGGAATGCGCGAGCCTCGGGGCCAAGCGCGTGCTGTTTCCGACGCAGGTGTCAGACGACCTGATCTCGCTGCTCGACGTGCCGGCGGGCGTTACCTTCGGGCGCTGCGCGGGCGCCAAGCCTGACGGACAGCCCGCCGCCTGGTGCCATGTGGGAACGCCCGATGTCGTGCCAGCGCAGGGCGGCTTCTTCGGCTATGACCTGCTGCCGGGCATGCATCGCTTCGTGCCGCTGGACTGAGGCAGGGCCAAGCGTGCCGCCCCGCCCCGCCAGCGCCCGTTGACCGCGCCATGAAGGTCCTGATCCTCGGAGCGACGGGCCTGCTCGGCAACGCCGTCTTCCGGCTGCTGGCCAAGAGCGAGGCGCTCACCGCCATCGGCGTCACGCGCGATCCGAACGCTCACGCGCTGTTCGCGCCCGAGTTCGCCCCGAGGCTGATGGCTGGGCCGGACCTGTCCAAAGGCGAGGCTCTCGCGGCTTTCGTCGCAACCGCAGAGCCCGATGTCGTCATCAACTGCGCCGGGCCGACGCGCCCGCTGCCGGCCGGGATCGACTCCCTGCTGCCGCTCTACGCGCTTCTGCCGCAGCGGCTCTCGCTGCTGTGCGCGCGGCATGGGGCGCGGCTGGTGCAGATCAGTTCGGATGCCGTGTTCTCGGGTCGACGCGGCCATTATGCCGAAGACGACATGCCCGATCCGGCCGACGCCTATGGCCTCGCCAAGCTGCTCGGCGAGGTGCGCGACCGCCATGCCGTGACCTTGCGGCTGTCCGTGGTCGGGCCGGAACTCAGGGGCAGGGCCGGGCTGCTGCAATGGTTCCTTGCCCAGCAGGGCGAGGTCACGGGGCATGCCCGCTCGATCTTCTCGGGCCTGCCCTCGATCGAGATCGCGAGGATCATCCGCGATCACGTGCTGCCGAACCCGGACCTTCATGGCGTCTGGCATCTGGCGGCGCCGCCCATCGCCAAGGCCGCGTTGCTGCAGGGCTTCGCCGGGGCCTACGGCTCGGCGGCCACCATCGTCGCCAACGACACCGTCGCGATCGACCGCTCGCTGGATGGCGGCCGCTTCGGCGCCGCAACCGGCTACGCCTCGCCCGCCTGGCCCGATCTCATTACGGCCATTCGGGCCGACCACCTGGCTCTGAGGGGGGCTTGATGTTCACCAACAAGATCATCGCGATCACGGGCGGCACGGGTTCCTTCGGGCAATACGTGCTCAAGCGCTTCCTCAATACCGATGTCGGCGAGATCCGCATCTTCAGCCGGGACGAGAAGAAGCAGGAGGACATGCGCAACGCGCTCGGCAACCCCCGGCTGAAATTCTACATCGGCGACATCCGCAACCGGGACAGCATCGAAAGCGCGCTGCGCGGCGTCCATTACGTCTTCCACGCGGCGGCGCTCAAGCAGGTGCCGTCCTGCGAGTTCTACCCGATCGAGGCAGTGCGGACGAACGTGCTCGGCACCGAGAACGTGCTGGCTGCGGCCGTGGCCAACCGGGTGGGGAAAGTCATCGTGCTCAGCACGGACAAGGCGGTCTATCCGATCAACGCGATGGGCCAGACCAAGGCGCTGATGGAGAAGGTGACGGTGGCAAAGGCGCGCACGCTGTCGCCCGACGAAACGCTGCTCTGCGCGACGCGATACGGCAACGTCATGGCGTCACGCGGCTCGGTCATTCCGCTCTTCGTGGGGCAGATCAAGGCTGGAAAGCCGATCACGGTCACGGACCCGGCCATGACGCGCTTCATGATGTCGCTCGATGAGTCGGTCGATCTCGTGCTGCACGCCTATGCCTATGGCCGGCAGGGCGACATCTTCATCCAGAAGGCGCCGGCCGCCTCGGTCGGCATCCTCGCGCAGGCGCTGAAGGACATCTTCAACGCGTCGAACCCGGTGCACGTGGTCGGCACGCGTCATGGCGAGAAGCTTTACGAGACCCTCGTCTCGCGCGAGGAGATGGCGCGGGCGGAGTCCGTCGCACGGTACTTCCGCGTGCCGGCCGATGGCCGCGACCTGAACTACGCGCGCTACTTTACCGAGGGGCAGAAGGAGGTGTCGCTGCTGGACGACTACACCTCGCACAACACGCATCAGCTCAGCCTCGACGAGACGAAGGAGATGCTGCTGAAGCTCGACTACATCCGGCAGCAGCTGGCCGGCAACAACGTGCCGGCCGACTGGGACGTCATGGCATGATCGTGGCCGATGGCGGGGAGGGGCGCACCGCCTGCGCCTTCTGCGACAGCGAAAAGCTGCGGCTCATCGCGGATTTCGGCAAGGTCGGGCTTGCCGGCGGCTTCCTCAGGCCCGAGCAGTTCGCCGCCGAAAAGACCTATCCGATGCGGCTTCGCTATTGCGAGGACTGTTTCGGCGTGCAGATCACCGACATCGTGCCGGCCAACGTGCTGTTCACCGACTACTTCTATTTCTCGTCGGCCATCGGCACGCTGCGCAGCCATTTCGAGGCATATGCCGAGGAGGTGACGCGGCGCTTCCTCGTGGCCGAGCGCGCCACCGTGCTGGAGTTCGGCTGTAATGACGGTGTGCTGCTCAGGCCGCTGGCAGACCGCGGCATCAGGACGGTGATCGGCGTCGACCCCGCCACCAACGTCGTTGCGACCATCGACGATCCGCGCGTCACGGTGGTCAACGACTACTTCACCGAGGAGACTGCACGGCGCATCCGAGCCGAGCACGGGCCGGTCGACCTCGTGATGGCCAACAATGTCTACGCCCATATCCCCGACATCCAGGGCGCGACGCGGGCGGTCACGACGGTGCTGGGCGAGGAGGGGGTGTTCGTCTTCGAGGTGCATGACCTCGGCAAGGTCGTCAACGACCTGCAATACGACATGATCTACCACGAGCATCTCTATTACTACTCGCTCATCTCCGCGATGGCGCATTGCGAGCGGCATGGGCTCGTGGTGTTCGACGTGAAGCCGGTGCCGATCCATGCCGGCTCGCTTCGCTTCCACGCGGCGCGCAAGGGGTCGCGCCGGGCCAGCGCCGTTTCGCAGGCCGTGACGGCGCTCGCAGCGCAGGAGCGGGCGCAGGGCTTCGACCGTTTCGAGACCTTCGCAGGCTTCGCCGCCCGCATCGAGGCGCACCGGCGCGATCTCGTGGCGCTGCTCGACGACCTCAAGGCCAGGGGCAAGCGCATCGCAGGCTACGGCGCGTCCGGGCGGGCCAACACCATGATCCAGTGGTGCGGCATCGACGGGCGGCATCTCGACTACATGGTGGATGACGCGCCGGCGAAGATCGGCGCCTACACGCCCCGCTCCCATTTCGAGATCAGGCCGAGTTCCGCGCTCATGGTTCCAGACAGGCCCGACTACGTCCTCGTCTTCGCATGGAGCTTCCTCGACGAGATCAAGCGGCGGAACTCCGCCTATCTCGAGGGCGGCGGGCGCCTGATCGTGCCGCTGCCCGAGATCGGCATCGTCGGCGGGCGCTGAGCGGGCGCTCGATGCCTTGCAGCTGCAACATCTTGTTAACCATGCCTTATCGCTTTGCTGCCACAGTCGGGGCAGGCCGGGCTGGCCCGATCGAAAGGTGGCTGATGTCGAAGCGTGAATGCGGGTCGTGCTCGCTCTGCTGCAAGGTTCTCGAGGTGCAGGCCGTGTTCAAGGCGGCAGGCGAATGGTGCCGCCATTTCCGCGCCGGCACGGGCTGCGAGGTCCACAAGCTGCGCCCCAAATCCTGCCGCGACTTCTCCTGCCTCTGGCTGCAGGAGGACTGGCTCGGCGACGAATGGAAGCCGAGCGTCGCCAAGTTCGTCATGGCCTGGGAATATGACGGGCAGGTCCTTGCCGTCATGGTCGACCCGAAGGTGCCGAATGCCTGGCGCGCCGAGCCCTATCACACCGCGCTGAAGATGCTGGCCGAGCGCCATATGTCCGAGAACAGGCTGGTAATGGTGGTCGAGCCCAAGCGCCGCATCCTCGTCCTGCCCGATCAGGAGATCGTGGTGGGAGGCCGCAACGACATCTTCGCCTGGGAGGTCACCCGCAAGGGGGATGGCTCCAACCGCTTCCATGTCGAGTTCGAGGCCATCACGGATGGCGGCAAGGGCGGCGGCATGCGCTTCGACGACCAGCCCGCGCCGATGCAGTGAGTGGAAGGCTCAGATCTTGCCCATCTTCAGCCGGTCGATGTAGCGGCCTGTGAACACGTAGTTGCCGATGTGGCCGATGGTGCGGTCCACGGTCGCCCAGATCTCGCCGTCGCAGCCCTTGGTCCAGCGTTCGCAGAAAGACAGGTCCTCGGACATGAGCGAGTCGACCTCGGCCGAGTAGAGCGGCTCGAAGAAGCCCCAGATGAAGGTGTTGCCGAAGGCGTCCACGCCCTCGCCCTGCTGGAGGTTGCGCTTTTCGGCGACCTTGCGCTCGACCATGGTGCGCAGCACGTCGGTGTTGATCAGCGTGACGCCCATGCCGATTCCGGCGACCCTGATCAGCCCCTGCTGCACCTCGAGCGTGCCAGTGCCATGATGGCGCGTCACGAAGTCGGCGCTTTCGGTCAGCGCCTGCTCGTAGCTGAGGCCCGCCCGAGCCGCGTCGTAGAGGCGCTGCAGGCTCATCGAGCGGCGAGGGCAGATGCAGCCGATGATCGGCTTGCCGGCGCGCATCAGGTCGATGACGGCGTCGGGCTCGAAGCTCATGTCGTCGTCGACGAAGAGGATGTGCGTCAGAGCCGGATTGCGCCAGGCGTAGGTGGCGAAGGTGTTGCGTGCGACGATGATGTCGGCGGCGTCGATGTTCATGAACTCGGACTGGATGCCGAGCTCGCCGAAGAGCGCCACCGTCTTGATGAGGCTGTGCAGCGTGTGGACCATCACCGTGCCGCGAAAGCTCGGCACCGCAATCAGGACCTTCACTTCGCGCTTGGCGTTCGACATCGCTGTATCCCGGCTCCCGACAGGACCGGTGTAGGCGATTCTGCGCGGCGCACGAAGCCGCGGCCCCATGACGTTTGAAGCCCAACGCGAAGCCGGCGGGGATCGCTCCCCGCCGGCTTGCTGGTCGGTGATCGCCGTCTGGATCAGAACAGACGCAGGATGGCCTGGTCCGCCTGGTTGGCGAGCGACAGCGCCGTGACCGAGAGCTGCTGGCGGGTCTGCAGCGAGGTCAGCGAAGCGCCTTCCTCGTTGATGTCCGCGAGGGTCAGCAGGTCCGCGCCCTCCTCGAGGTTCTTCACCGTGTCGCTGTTGTAGTCCTTGCGGATATTGAGCAGCGAGCCATTGTTGGCGAAGGAGGACTGCAACGAGTTCATCGTCGCCTTGGCGGTCCTGATTTTGGTCAGGGCGTTGTTGATCTCGCGGTCGCTCTGGAAGTTGCGGGCCGCGTCGCCGGTCTGGGCCGTCGGGTT
>JAIXZF010000364.1 GCA_027489835.1 Hyphomicrobiales bacterium | reverse complement strand
CGGCATCAGCCAAGCCTCCACGTTCCAGCAGCCACGAAACCAGGCAAAGGCACCCCTGCCGACTCCCTCGCGTTCTACAGGCCGAACGCTCCGTTCGGCAAGCCTTCCGGGCGTGAGCTTGCGGCCTGTCGCGAAGCCTATTCGCCGGGCTTTTCGCCCGTGCCGATTTCGATGGTCCTGAGCGCATCCGCGAGGCGCGCCTTGGCGGAGCCCGGCCTGAGCGGCTGCTGCTGGCTTTCATGCCGCGACCAGCCCGACATCCAGATCAGCTCGAAGCTGGCGCGGACCCGGCCGTCGGCGTCGCAGAAGCGCTCGGCGTAGATATCGATTGCCCGCATCAGCGTGGCGCGGCGCATTGGCGCGCGCCGCCGGGCCAGGAGTGGATTGGTCAGCGCCATCATCCTGAGGTCGCGCATCAGCATCAGCGGATTGTCGTAGCGCACCGTCACCTTCTCGGAGTCGGTGACCGGCAGCGCGAAGCCGGCACGCTGCAGCAGCCCCCCGACATCGCGGATGTCGGCGAAAGGCGCGACGCGCGGCGAGACCCCGCCCTCGACCTCGCTTTCGGCGGCGACGAAGGCCTGCCGCAACTCCGTCAGGGTGCCGCCGCCGAACAGGCAGCCGAGGAAGAGGCCGTCCGGCTTCAGCGCGCGGCGGATCTGGATCAGCGCGCCCGGCAGATCGTTGACCGTCTGGAGCGACAGCAGCGAGGTGACGAGATCGAGCGAGGCGTCGGCGAAGGGCAGGTGCTCCTCGTCGGCAACGACCTGCACCGGCCCCGACAGCGACGCCGCGGCCGCGCGCACGACGCACTCCGTGCCCGCGCGCGCCGCGAGAATGCGCGCCGCCGCATCCGTCGCGGTGCCGAGGTCGAGCGCGACAGGAAAGATGCGCGTGACGGCGCCGAGGCGCTCCGCGAGATCCTCAGCGGCGCGCTCGATCAGGAAGTCGGCCCGGCCGAGCTCGGCCGCGCGCCGCACGCGGCGGCGGATGAGCTGGCGGTCGAAGAGTTCGGTGTCGGTCAGGGCTCGCTCCATCGCTCGCGCGGGTTATGGCCGGACGGGCCTCCGAGGTCAAAGACCGTCCGCGCCGTCACGGCCGGCGCCGGCGCCTCGAAGGCCGCGACCTCGGCCTGCCGTCGTGCTATGGCCGGATCATGTCCTTTTCCGGAAATCGGGAGCAAGCCGAGACCGACGCGCCGCGCATGGCGCGCTGGCTCGATGCCGCGCGGACCCTGCCGCGGGCGGCGCTCGCCGGCATCGTCGGGCTGGTCTATCCGCCGGCCTGCGCGGCTTGCGGCGCCGCCGCCGGCGAACCGCACGGGCTGTGCGCCGCCTGCTGGGCCGGCCTGAGCTTCATCACGCGGCCATACTGCGAGCGCCTCGGCACGCCCTTCGCCGTCGACATCGGCGGCCCGCTGATCTCGCCGGCCGCCATGGCGGACCCGCCTGTCTTCGCCCGGGCCCGCGCCGTCTGCGGCTATGACGACACCGCGAGGGCCCTCGTCCACAAGCTGAAATACGGCGACCGCACGGAGCTGGCCGTGACCATGGCCGGGATGATGGCGCTCGCAGGCCGCGAGCTGCTCGCGGACGCCGACCTGATCGCGCCCGTGCCCCTTCACCGCTGGCGGCTGTGGCGCCGACGCTTCAACCAGGCGGCCGAGCTGGCGCGGGCACTCGGCGGCCGGACCGGCCTGCCGGTCGACGTCGCGGCGCTGGCGCGCGTCAGGCGCACGCGGCCGCAGGTGGGCCTCAGCCGCAACGAACGCGCGCTCAACCTGCAGGGCGCGCTGCGCGTCCCGGACGAGGCGCGACCGCGCATCGAAGGCCGCCGCGTGCTGCTGGTCGACGACGTGCTGACCACGGGCTCGACCGCGAACGCAGCGGCGCGAACGCTGCTGCGCGGCGGCGCCAGCGCGGTGGACCTGCTCACCTTCACCCGCGTCATACCGGGGCGGTGAGCGGCCCGCGGCCGCCGCCCTTGAGGAAGCCGGGGCCGGAACGCATATCTGGTTATCCAAGGAGCCGAACCATGGCCGATGTCACGATCTACACCAAGTCCTGGTGCCCCTATTGCTCAGCGGCGAAGGAACTGCTGGCGCGCAAGCGCGTGGCCTTCACCGAGCACGAGATCACCGGCAAGCCGGAGCTGCGCGACGAGATGATCCGCCGCTCGGGCCGCGCCACGGTCCCGCAGATCTTCGTGGGCGACGCCCATGTCGGCGGCTGCGACGACCTGCACGAGCTTGACCGCGACGGCAGGCTCGATGCGCTGCTCGCCGCCTGATCCGTCGCGCCGATGATCCGCTTCGCCCTGAGCTGCGATTCCGGCCACGGCTTCGAAAGCTGGTTCCGGGACAATGCAGGCTATGACGCGCAGCGCGCCGCCGGGCTGATCGAGTGTCCGCGTTGCGGCTCGGTCAAGGTCGACAAGACGATCATGGCCCCGCATGTCGCGCGGCGTGACCGCGGACGCGACGCCGCGCCGCCATCCGCGCCAGAGACGCACGCCGGGAGCGAGGCCATGCCGGCCCCGGCTACCGGCCCCCAGGGCGCCGCCACCAACATGCCCATTGCCGACAAGGCGATGCGCGAGCTGGCGCGGGCCCTGCGCCGCCATGTTGCCGAGAACGCGGAGCATGTGGGGGACCGTTTCGCCGACCAGGCGCTCGCGATGCATCATGGCGACATCGAGCATCGTGCGATCTATGGTAGCTCGACGCCCGACCAAGCTCGCATGCTGATCGAGGAAGGCGTCGAAATCCATCCGCTGCCCCCGCTGCCCGACGAGCGCAACTGAGCGTTAGCGTCAGCCCAGCAGGGCGTCGGCCTCGATCTCGACCAGATAGCCCTCGCCCACCAGCCGGCTGATCTCCAGCAACGTGTTGGCCGGCCTGACATCGGCGAAATACCGGCCATGGACGCGGCTGACGCCCTCCCAGTCATCGGCATTGGCGAGGTAGACGCGCGTGCGCGTCACGTCCGACAGGCTGGCGCCGAGCGCCGAAAGGCTCGCCGCGATCTTGTCGAGGATGTAGGTCGTCTGCGCGGCGGCGTCGCCGGGCGCGATCACCAGCCCCTTGCCGTGCGTGGCCGTGGTCCCGCTGACCGCGATGGCATTGCCCACCTGAACGGCACGGCTGTAGCCGGCGATCGGCTCCCACACCGAGCCCGTGTCGACGCGTCGCCTTCCCTGCCTGCCGGGCATGTCGGTTGCGGCATAGACCTTCGGAAAGCCGTCGAGATGGTGGCTGAGATCGCCCGACGCGGTGAGGAAGGGCGGCTTGCGGTATTCATCCCCGCAATCGCCGGGCACGGGCGACGTCGCGGCGAAGGCCTCTTCCAGCGTTGCGTGGTCTTCGGCATCTAGCGCGAAGGAGAACAGCCTGAGATTGTCGGCTCGGTGCTCGCTCTCGCCCAGCCGCGCGCCGACGATGACGGCCGCGACCGCCTGCTGCTCCAGAACCCAGCGCGTGGCGACGTTGGCGACCGAGACGCCATGCTTGCCGGCGATAGCGCTGGCGGCCGAGAGGATGGCCTGCAGCGCGGGCCAGCCGCCGATCACGTCGATGAAGCGCTTGTACTTCGAGCGCGACCAGTCCGGGATTTCGGCCTGCGTCGGCTCGGGCCGGCCCACCCATTTATCGGTCAGGAAGCCGCCGCCGAGCGTGCCGTAGGCGAGCAGCTTCACGCCCGTCCCGGCGCAGAGCGCGCTGAGCGGCCCCGCCGCACGCCTGTCCAGCAGCGAGAAGCTGACCTGATTCGAGGCGATCGGCAGGCCGTGCTTCACGAGGAGGTTGAGATGGTCGGCATCGACATTGGTCAGGCCGAGATGGCCGAGCAGGCCCTCATCCCGCATCCGCGCCATTTCCGTCAGCGCGTCGATGTAACCGGGATGTTCGAACATCCACCAGTGCAGCTGCATGAGGTCGATGCGGTCGAGCTTCATCCGCTCGAGCGAGCGGCCGATGCCGGCGCGCACGATCCCGGGTGTCATGGGGCCGGGTGAGGGACACCATTTGGTGAAGGCGCGCGGGGCGATTCCGGGCCATTCGCCCTGCCGCGCGCGCTCCAGAAGCCGGCCCGTGATGATCTCGGCCGAGCCGTAATGATCGGCCATGTCGAAGCTGTCGAAACCGGCCTGCGCGTAGGCGGCCAGCGCCTCCGCCCCCGCATCGGGATCGATGGCCGCGCCGGAGCGCTCGATGTCAGCCACCTGCCACAGGCCGGTGACGATCCGGCTGATCTCTAGCCCGGGCGCGAGTTCGATCCGCGGCAGACGGGCGCCGGTCGGCGCCCCCGTCACTTGCCGATCCTGGCCTTGACCGCGTTGACCTCGTCCGTGGTCATTTCGCCGACCGTGGTGACGGTGCCGTCCTGGATGCGCCACTTGCGGAACGGGCCGGTGATGTCGCCATTGTCGTCGAAGCTGACCGCGCCGATCACGCCGACATAGCGGATCGGCTTGCCCTCCTTGATGAGCGCGAGCGCCTTGCGGAAATTGTCTGGCCCGGCGTGGATGACCTCGCCAGTGCCGCCCGTGACCTTGCGGATCGCGTCGCGGATAGAGGCGCTGTCGGCCTTGCCGGCCTGCGCGATGGCGAGGCCGAGGATGGCGGCCGCGTCATAGGCGCGGTCGGCGGCCGGCGCGTTGGCGTCGAATCCGCCCGACATGGCGGGATAGGCCGTGCCGAAATACTCGGTCGACGGCGTGCGCACCGTGCCCGAGGAGGTGCCATAGGCATTGTTGAGGAAGCGCGCGCCGACGCCGTCGATGAAGTCCTTGCTGTTCATGCCGTCGTTGAGCAGGAAGGTCGAGGCGCCGCCCTGGCTGATCCAGGTGCGGGCGATGTTCGTGCCGTCGCCGGGATAGGCCACGAGGTAGAGCGCCTTGGGGTCGCCCTTCAGCGCGGCGGTGACCTCCGGCGCATAGCTCGGCTGGTTCTGGTTGTAGGGCGTGGTGGACAGGATCTTGCCGCCCAGCGCCTCGTAGGCGCGGCGGAACTCCGCCACCATGTTGACGCCGAAATCGTTGTTGACGTGGATGATCGCCAGCTCGCGCAGGTTCTGGTCCATCGCGTACTT
>JAIXZF010000209.1 GCA_027489835.1 Hyphomicrobiales bacterium | reverse complement strand
GGCGCCAGCCTCAGCCTCAGGCCCAGCGCCGAGTCGCCGATGGTGCCCGTGACGACGAGGCTGTGCCCGGCTTGGCCCGTCGTGCGCCGCACCATCGCGCCGTGCGGGCAATAGCCCAGCGCCGTCACAGACAAGGTGAGGCCGCCCGAAGCTTTCACGGTGTCGCCGCCGATGAGGGGACAGCCGAAATGCGCGGCGTCCTCTCCGAGCGCCTGCGCGAAGGCGGCGATCCAGGCCTCGTCGAGATCGGGCGGCAGCGCCAGCCCCAGGAGAAAGCCCGCCGGCTCCGCCCCTTTCGCGGCGAGGTCGGACAGGTTCACCCTGAGCGCCTTCCGCGCGATCGAGGCAGGCGGATCGTCGGCGAAGAAGTGCACGCCCGCCACCAGCGCGTCCTTGGTGATGACGAGGTCGTGGCCCGCCGGCGGCGTGAGCAGGGCTGCATCGTCGCGCAGGCCGAGCCCGCCCGCCCCGGCGATGGGCGCGAGATGGCGGGCGATCAGGGTATCCTCGGGGATCATGGTGGCCGGGAGCGTATCGAAAGGGGAGGGAACTGCTGGCGTTTCCGGCACGATGGGCGTGGCGCCGCGTCGCCGCAAGCGCCGGGTGCCGCTCAGCCCATCTCCTCGGCGCGCACGTCGCGGGCGATCCGGTCCAGCACGCCATTGGCGAGGCCGGGCTCGTCGCCCTCGTAGAAGGCGCGGGTGACGGCGACGTATTCGTTAATGATGGCCTTGGGCGGAACGTCCTTGCGGAACATCAACTCATAGGCGCCGGCCCTCAGCACGGAGCGCAACACGGTCTCGATGCGCTTGAGCGGCCAGCCGTCGGCGAGCGCCGCGTCCACCGTGCGGTCGATCGGCCGCTGCTCGCGCACGACGCCGCCGAGCACGTCGCGGAAGAAGTTGGCCTCGGCCTGGGGCATTTCGACCCCGTCGACCTCCTTGCCGATCCAGAAGGTCTCGAACTCGGCCATGGCCTCGATCACGCCCTTGCCGGCGACGTCCATCTGGTAGAGCGCCTGCACGGCGGCGAGCCGCGCAGCCCTGCGGCGCTCCATGCGTTCTTCCTGGCGCGTCACGACGCGGCCTCGAAGCGCCGCTTGAGGCGGAGCACGCCGAGCGCCGCATCCGCCGCGCCGCCGCCCTTGTCCATCTCGCTCATCCGGGCACGCGCCCAGGCCTGCGCCTCGTTCTCGACCGTCAGGATGCCGTTGCCGATCGCCATCTTGCGCGCGACCGACAGATCCATAAGCGCCCGGCAGCTCTCGCCGGCCACGATGTCGTAATGGGTCGTCTCGCCGCGGATGACGCAGCCCAGCGCCACGGCGGCGTCGTAGGGGACGCCCATCGCGGCTGCGCCGTCGAACGCGATGGCGATCGTGGCCGGTATCTCGAGCGCGCCTGCGACGGTGACGACGTCGGCCACCGCGCCGGCCCGCTGGATAGCCGCCAGCGCGCCTTCGAGCAGCGCATCGGCCAGCGCGTCGTAGAAGCGCGCCTCGACCACGAGGATGCGCGCGCCGACAAGCGGCGTGGCGTCATGTCTTGCGCTGCTGGCGCCGGCCATGTCTGTCCTTCGGTCGGGGGTAGGCGGGTTTCGTGCGTCGATTCAGGACCGCGTCAGTAGCCCTGCGCGCGCGCCTCGGCAAGCCTCGCGGCATAGCGCGCCATCAGGTCGACCTCGATGTGCAGCCCGTCGCCCGCCTTTCGGTCGCGCCATGTCGTGACCGAAAGCGAATGCGGAATGAGCAGTACGGTGAAGCGGTCGCCCTCAACCTCGTTGACCGTCAGCGATGTTCCGTCGAGGCAGACCGAGCCCTTCGGCGCGATGAAGCCTGCCAGATGCCGCGGCGTCTCCAGCGTGAAGCGCGCCGTGGCGCCCCACTGATCGGACGGATCCGGCATGATCGGCTCGAGGGCGACGATGCGCGCGACGCCGTCGACATGCCCGGTGACGAGGTGCCCGCCCAGCTCGTCCCCGACCTTCAGCGAACGCTCCAGGTTGATGTGGTCGCCCACTTGCCAATGGCCCACCAGCGTCTTCGCCAGAGTCTCGGCAGCGGCCTCGACATGGAAGACCGAGCCGGCCTTGCCGTCGGAACGCACGGATAGCCGCGTCACGGTCAGGCACACGCCGGCGCAGGCGATGGAGGCGCCGATCTCGATGCCGGCCGCCTCGTAGGGGGAGGCGATGGCGAGCCTCTTCAGCGACGGCCCGGCCTGCGTCGCCTCGACGATCTCGCCGACGGCCGTCACGATGCCTGTGAACATCAGCCGATCCTTTCGTGGAAACTAAACTGGTCGTGGCCGATCGTTTCGACGCGCGCAAGCCGGTAGCGTGCCGCATCGGCCAGCAGCGCCGCGAGCGCGGGCCTGACGGCGAGGATGCCTTCCGCGCCAAGCGGGGCGGGCGAGGTCGAAACGATCACCTCGTCGGCAAGGCCCTGGAGCGCAAGCGCCTCGCCGACGCGCGGCCCGCCCTCGGAGAAGACGCGCGTGATGCCGCGCGTCGCCATGAGCGCCATGGCCTCATGGAGATCGAGATGGCCATCGGCGCCGCGCCCCACGCGCATGACCTCGATGCCTGCGGTGGTCAGCGCCCGCTCGGGCTCGGCCGGGGCATCCTCGGCGGCGATGATCCAGGTCGGCGTCGAGCGCGCGGTCACGGCCAGCTGCATGTCGGCGCGCATCCTCAGCCGCGTGTCGAGCACGATGCGGACCGGCGAGCGGTGGGACAGCCCCGGCAGCCGCACGGTGAGCTGCGGATCGTCGGCCAGCGCCGTATCGACCCCGATCATGATCGCGTCGAAATGGCTGCGCTGCAGGTGCACCCAGGCCGTCGCCTCGGGGCATGACACCGCGATGCGGCTGCGCCCCACGCCCCCCGCATAGCCGTCCGCCGTGCGGGCGATCTTGAACGTCACGGTCGGCAGGCCTTCGCGCACGCGCCGGAAATGGCCGCGGTGAATCGTTTCGGCCTCGCTGGCCAGCAACCCGGCCTCGACACGCACGCCGGCCGTGCGCAAGAGGGCGTGGCCCAGCCCCGCGATGCGCGGGTTCGGGTCCTCGACGGCGGAAACGACGCGCCGCACCCCCGCCGCGAGCGTGCGCTCGACGCAGGGAACGCCGCCGCGAACGGAACGGTAGGCGCAGGGCTCGAGCGCGACGTAGAGCGTGGCGCCCGCGGCCATGGGGCCGGCCTGCGCGAGCGCCTGCGCCTCGCCGTGAGGCCGACCGCCCGGCTGCGTGAAGCCGCGGCCGACGATGACCGGTGCGCCGCCGATCTCGCGCACGAGCACGGCCCCGACCGACGGGTTGGGCCAGGTCGAGCCAAGCCCACGCCGGCTCAGCGCCAGCGCGTGCTGCATGAAGCGGATGTCGAGGGAGGCGGCGTCGCCCGGCGGCCCGGTCATGCGGCTCAATCGTCCCGGGCCGGTCCCGCCGTGCTCTCATCGGCCTCGCCGATGGCGACGGACACGTCCGTGGAGAGCTCGCCCAGGATTTCCTCGAAGTCCTTGGCCTCGCGGAAATCCTTGTAGACCGAGGCGAAGCGCACATAGGCCACGCCGTCGAGGTTCTTCAACCCCGCCATGATCAGCGCGCCGATGGTCGAGGAGGGGATGTCGGTGTCGCCGGAGCTTTCCAGCTGACGCACGATGCCGCTGACCAGCCGCTCGATCCGCTCGGGCTCGACCGGCCGCTTGCGCAGCGCGACCTCGACCGACCGCTGCAGCTTGTCCCGGTCGAAGGGCGAACGCTTGCCCGAACGCTTGACGACCATCAACTCGCGCAATTGTACGCGCTCGAAGGTCGTGAACCGTCCGCCGCAATCGCTGCACACCCGTCGGCGGCGGATGGCGGAGCTGTCGTCGGAGGGGCGCGAATCCTTGACCTGCGTGTCGAGGGATCCGCAATAGGGGCAGCGCATGGCCTTTTCTCGCCTCGCGAAACGGTGCGCCCCTCATGCCAGTGGCGCGCGCTCCGGTCCAGCGCCATCCGCGCCGCCGTTCCAGCGCGCCTGCATCCGCCAGGCGCCCTCGCGATTATCCGTCTGGAACGGAGACGCATGCCATGATCCTGACCTCGCCCGCACATCCCCGCAGCGTCGTGCGCCGCACCGTGCTGCCCCTGCTCGCCGCCATCCTGCCGGCGCTGGCATCCGCCGGCTCCGGGGCCTCGGCGCAGCAGGCCGCTCCCGGCGCATGGCCCGAGCTGCCGACGACCTTCGAGAGCACGGGCGGGGGAGGCTGGATGATCACGGAGTATCGTCCGGTCGTCGACGGAAACGTCTGCCGGACCGATTTTGTTGCGGTCTCGCCGGATGGCGTCCGCTTCGCCAACAGGGTCGAGTGGTCGGCCGAGCCGGGCGATGGCGGCATGCATTGCCGCCGCGGCGTCTGGCGGGCCAAAGACGGCTCGGCGCAGGGCACAACGCCGCTCGAGGTCTTCATCGCAGACGGCGTCGTGCGCCGGGCTCCCGAGCGCCCCTGAGGGCGCATCGTCGCAAGTCCCGGCAACGTTCGGAACCTTCGCGCCGCGCGGGCGTCGTTCGGACAACCGAAAGGATGCTCCGATGCTGCGCCCCAACGATCCCGACTACCAGCCTGAAACCCAGTACACCGACGCCTATATGCGCCTGTGGGACACGATCCTCGGCATCGCAATTGCCGTGATCTTTCTGGGGCCGCTCATCACGGCCGCTTTCGGCACGTCGCGCTGACGCCGGGCCTGTTGCCTCACCGCCGACGGACGGACCCCGCGAAGGCGACGACGCGCGAGACGATGAGCCCATCCTGGCCGAGAAATCCATGATGGCTCCTCGCCTGGCACGGGTCGCCCTCGCTGCTGCCGCCCTCGACCCATGAAGCCCGCGCCCGGCCTTCCGACCAGGCGATGAACGGCTCGACCAGCGCGGGAAGCGTGACGCGGCAGCTGTCTTGGCGGTGGTGGATGACCAATGTTGGCGGCAGCGCGTTCGGCGTGCCGACATTGGCCTGCAACACGTCGAGCATGCCCGAGGTGATGACCATCCCGTCGGGCTCGCCGCCCAGGGCACGGTGCATGCGCGTGGCGGCACGGCTCGTTCCCACCACGATGACGGGTCGGGCGATGCCGCGCATGTGCCGCACCGCCGCCGCCGCATCGCCCCAGGCATCGAGGGCGAGCGTGGCGTAGCCCGCCGCCGTATAATTCGAGCGGGTCCGGATCAACTGGTTGCCCCGCAGGCTGGTGATCTGGCCGTCGCTAGTGATGCCCAGCTGCCCGTCACCGCCCGCCATCAGGATGATCGATCCGCGCGGCTTGCCGGCCGGCATGCTCAGCGTGGCGTAGCCGCCAAGTTCGGCCACCGGCTTGTCGGCCTGCGCCGCCGCCGGCGTCAGGCAACAGAATGCAACACCAAGGATTACGAAAAGGCGGATGATCGGTTTCATAGCATTCCCCCGGCTTCGGCCATGGGGGATGCTGGACCCTTCGCACGCCGCTGGCAAATGCCCGGCGCAGGGCGGCCCCCGTCAGCCGTAAATCGGGAAACGCCGGCAGAGTGCCGTGGCCTTTTCCTTCACCGCCGCCTCGACCGCGCCGTTGCCGGCTTCGCCATTGGCCGCAAGCCCGTCGAGCACTTCGGCGATCAGCTCGCCCACCTTCTGGAATTCGGCGACGCCGAAGCCGCGCGAGGTGGCGGCCGGGGTGCCTAGCCGAATGCCCGAGGTGATGGTCGGCTTCTCCGTGTCGAACGGCACGCCGTTCTTGTTGCAGGTGATGTGGGCGCGGCTGAGCGCCGCTTCGGCAATCTTGCCGTTGAGCCTCTTGGAGCGAAGGTCGACCAGCATCAGGTGGTTGTCCGTGCCGCCCGTGGTCAGGTCGAAGCCCCTGGAGCGCAGCGTTTCGGCCAGCGCTTTGGCGTTCTCGACGACAGCGCGCGCGTAGATCTTGAACTCCGGCTGCAGCGCCTCGTGGAAGGCCACGGCCTTCGCCGCGATGACATGCATCAGCGGGCCGCCCTGCAGGCCGGGGAAGATGGCCGAGTTGAACTTCCTGGCGAGGTCCTCGTCATTGGTGAGGATCATGCCGCCGCGCGGGCCGCGCAGCGTCTTGTGCGTGGTCGTGGTGGCGACATGGGCGTGCGGGAAGGGCGAGGGATGCGCGCCGCCCGCCACCAGCCCGGCGAAATGCGCCATGTCGACGAAGAAGATCGCACCCACCTTGTCGGCGATCTCACGGAAACGGGCGAAATCCCAGTGCCGCGGATAGGCAGACCCGCCGGCGACGATCACCTTGGGCCGGCTTTCCTCGGCAAGCCGCTCCACCGCGTCCATGTCCAGCCGCTGGTCGACGACGCAGACGCCGTAATGCACCGGCTTGAACCACTTGCCGCTCATGTTCGGCGGCGCGCCATGGGTCAGGTGTCCGCCCGCAGCGAGGTCGAGGCCCATGAAGGTGTCGCCCGGCTGCATCAAAGCCATGAACACGGCCTGATTCGCCTGGCTGCCGGAATTGGGCTGCACATTGGCGAACTTGCAGTCGAACAGCCGGCAGGCGCGCTCGATGGCCAGCTTCTCGGCGATGTCCACATACTGGCATCCGCCATAATAGCGCCGGCCCGGATAGCCCTCCGCGTACTTGTTGGTCATCACCGAGCCCTGCGCCTCGAGCACGGCGCGGCTGACGATGTTCTCGGACGCGATGAGCTCGATCTCGTCGCGCTGGCGACCGAGTTCGAGGTCGATCGCGCGCGCGATCTCCGGGTCCTGCGCCGCGAGCGGGGCCGAGAAGAAGGAATTGGACAGATGCCCGGCGGTGGCGGTGTCGCGGCTCATGGCGGTCTCCGGTTGAGCGGCCGGGAACGGGTCCGGCCTGCGCGCGGTCTTCAGGAGCGGATGGCCTTAGCACGCGCCGCGCCGCTGAGTCACGGTTCCCGCGGCGTGGCGTTTCACCCCAGCGGAAAGCGGCGCAGCAGGCGCGAATCCAGCACGAGGTCGTCGCGCGCGCCCAGCAGCCAGAGCTCGCCGACGACGATCCTCGCGATGAGGCGCTCATCCCAGCGGGCGAGGAACGCGGCGAGCCAGGCTGCTTCCTCGGGATCGAGATGATCCGTCAGGTTGATGAGGCCCAAGAGGTGGAGCGCTCCGGGCGGGCGCCCGAAGGCGGCCTGCACGGACTGGAAAGCGTCGGCCTGGCCACTGCGCCAGGGGTGCAGCTTGAGATAGAGCCGCCCGACATTGACGGTCCCCGAGAAGACGCCGCGCACCTCGGCCCTGATCGGCTCCATCTTGCAGAGCGCAGCTTCGATGCCCTCCGCCAGCACGGGGTCGACGCCGCGCGACAGGGTTCCGCACAGCGTGACGTGCAGCTTGCCGCGTCGGGCCGGCAGGATGTCCCACGCGATCTTCGCCGCCAGCGGGCTCGCATGCAGCTCGGCCAGGCAATCGCGCCAGCCGGGCCCTGCCTCCAAGGCGTCGGCATCGATGGGAGCGACCAGCGACACGATCTCATCGTGGCGCCCCATCGCATAGCCGCGCCCCGCGTCAGCCGCGATGATGTCGGGATGACCGGGTGCGACGAGGGGCAGATGCGCCCTGCGGTAGCTCTCGTCGAGCTTCAGCGGCGCGCCGGGCTCGAAGCGCGTGGCGGCCGCCGCATAGCCGAGCTCGGCAGCGGTCGCGTAACCGCCCGGCAAGCCTCAGCTCGCGAGCGGGTTGAAGCGGCCCACGCCGCGGAACAGGTTGCGCAGGAAGCTCTGCTCGTCGCCGCCGGTGGGCGTGGTGCGGCTGATGAAGTCGAAGATCACGCCATCCTGCAGGCCCCAGTTGGCAATGCGCTCGACCTTGAAGCCCTTGTTGAAATACACCGCGACGACGTTCTGGTCGACGACCTGCGGGTTCTGGAACTGGAAGGTCCGCTTCGTGCGCTGGCTGACGTAATAGAAGGTGCGGTTGCCGACGGTGGAGGTGGTCGACGGCGTGCCAAGCGTCTGCAGCACGGCCTGCACGTCCATGCCCGGCTTGACCTTGGCGATCGCCTCCTGGTCCATCACGAAACCGCGGTTGATCTCCTCGTTCAGGCCGGCGGAGGTCGGAAGGGTGAAGCCGAAATTGTCCGGCCCGCCGACGCCGCAGCCGGCGAGGGCGGTGGAGATCAGCAGGGCGCCGAGCGCGAGGCGGGGGGAGCGGGCCTTCATGGGCATCGGTGGAGATCCGGTCGATCCGTGAGGAGGCGGCGGCTGAACGCTTGCCGCGGGGACGAAAAGTGGCGTAACGCCACCTTCGGGCATTTGCAAGGCGCGGCCGAAGGACCACATAGGCAAGATGATCCTGAGCCTTTTCCGGAAAGAACCCAAGGCAGAGCCGATCCTGGACCTGTACGGCAGGGTGGCCGACGCCTCGCGGGCACCCTGGCTTTATCTCGACGCCCGCGTGCCCGACACGGTCGAAGGGCGCATCGAATCGCTCACGCTGCACGCGCTGCTGGTGATGCGCCGCCTCAAGGCTTTGCCGCCGCCTGCCTCAGACGCCGCGCAGGAGTTTATCGACACGCTGTTCGCGCACATCGACCATGGCCTGCGCGAGCTCGGCGTCGGCGATGTGGGCATGCCCAAGCGCATGAAAAAGATCGCCCGCAGCTTCTATGGCCGCGTGCAGGCCTATGCCGACCCGCTCGATGCGGCGGACATAGACGGCCTCGCCGAGGCCTTCGAGCGCAACATTCCCGGCGCCGACGGGCCCCGCCTCGCGCGCCACGCCCGCGCGTCGGAGGCCAGGCTCGCTGCCCTCGGCTTCGAGGAGGTGCTGGCCTCGACCGACCTGTTCGCGAACGCCGCGGATTCCGCCTGACCGAGCCGAGACGATGAACGCGACCTCCGAACAGCCCCTGCCGATCTCGATGC
>JAIXZF010000473.1 GCA_027489835.1 Hyphomicrobiales bacterium | reverse complement strand
GAGACGCTGGCGCGCGAGCTGGGGGAGGCGGGCTTCGTCGTCGTCTCGGGGCTCGCGCGGGGCATCGACACGGCGGCTCACCGCGCATCCGTCGCCACCGGAACCGTGGCCGTGCTCGCTGGCGGGCAGGGCCACATCTACCCGCCGCAGAACGAGCCGCTGGTCGAGGAGCTGATCGAGACCGGTGCCGCCGTCTCCGAGCTGCCGTTCTCGGTCGAGCCGCGGGCGCGCGATTTTCCGCGGCGCAACCGAATCGTGGCGGGCCTCGCGCTGGGCGTGGTCGTGGTCGAGGCCGCGCGTCGTTCCGGCTCGCTCATCACGGCGCGACTTGCGCTCGACGAAGGCAGGGAGGTGTTCGCCGTGCCCGGCTCGCCTCTCGATCCGCGCGCCGAAGGTGCCAACGACCTGCTGCATGCCGGCACGGCCCGGCTGTGCCGCTCGGCTGCCGATATTCTCGCGGAGGTCCAGCCTCAGGTGCAGGCGCCGACGCGCGGCCTCCTGTTCGAGCCCCAGCCGGCCAGCGTCGACGAAGTCGGGCTCGACGAGCTCGACTGGCTGGTCGGAGAGCGCAGCGGCGTCGCCCTGCCGTCCACGCCGGACGATTTTGCTCCGCCGGCCGATGGGGCCGCGGACGATGCGGTGCTCGCGCTGCTCGGCGCCGCGCCCCTGGCGGTGGACGACATCGTGCGCCTGGGCGAGCTCAGCCCCCGGCTCGTGCAGGGCGCCCTGCTCGACCTCGAGTTGCGGGGCCTCGCGCGTCGCGATCCGTCCGGCGGCTATCTCAGGCTGTGATCATGTCAGTGTCTGATCCGGCACATCCGGCGGCTCGGGATCGTGGAACAGCGCGGCGTTGAGCCGGCTTGCCGCGTCCCGGGCCTCTGCCGCGCCCATGTCGAGGAAGTAGGACAGCAGGTTCATCTCGGATGCTTTGGCCATGGCGGACAGCTCGACGCACATCTGCCCGACATAGGTGGCGATCTCCAACCTGAGCAGGTCACCGTCGGCGCCCTGCGCAAGGCCTGGCCGCCGCAACGGCGCGTCTTCCGGCTGCGGCATGAGAGGGCCATTCACCGAGGCAAGTCGGCCAGTCTGGAACGTGTCATCGGATGTCATTGATTTCGGAGCCCGCCCAATCAAGTCACATGCAATTTATAGTTGCACAACTTGAATCGACAAGTGGGGGCAACCCTCTCCGCTACGTTACGTAGGGACAAGCCACAGCAAGATCGCCGGCATCGTCAGCATGGCGGCCAGCGTCTGCAGTGTGGCGATTTCCGCCATCAGCGGCGCGTCCCCTCCCATCTGCCGCGCGAGAATGTAGGAGGCGGCCGCCGTCGGCACCGTAGCGGCGACGAGCGCCACCGCGAGCGGCACGCCCGTGACGCCGAACAGCGAGGTGAAGCCGTAGACGAGCAGCGGCATCAGCAGCAGCTTGAGCCCGACCGAGAGCGCGTGCGGCAGGTGGGGACGCGCCAGACGCGAGAGTTCGAGGCCGGCCCCGGCGACCAGCAGGCCCGCCGAGAGCGAGGCGCGGCCGATGATCTCCACCGCCGAGCCCACGGGCGCGGGAATGAGGCCCGAGATAGGGTTGAGCGCCACGCCGATGGTGCAGGACCAGATGAAAGGGTTGCGCGCCAGCGTCGCCAGCGTGCGCCTCAGATCGAAGCTCTCGCCCTTGGCATAGCGCGACAGGACGAGCACGCACAGGACGTTCACGAGTGGGATCAGCGATGCGATCACGACCGCCATCAGCGCCACGCCCTCGGCGCCGAACTGCTTGGAGGCGACGGCGAGCGCGATGAAGGTGTTCCAGCGCACGGCGCCCTGGAACACCGATGTGAAGGCCGGCCCCGCGATGCCGCGCCGCTCGAGGAGCGGGCGCGCCGCCATCAGCAGCCCGGCCATCGTCAACGCCGCCAGCACGAGCGAGCCGCCGACCGCCAGCACCGGCACGGCGCCAAGCCGCGCATAGGCCAGCGTGTGGATCACCAGCGCCGGGATGAGCACATGATAGGTGACGGCCTCGAAGCCGCGCCAGGCGGCGTCGTCGATGAACCGCGTCTGCCTCGCCGCCCAGCCGACGACGATGATGAGGAAGACCGCCGCGAGGCTCGAGATCAGGGTGTCCATGGCGCGCCGGGCTGAGGTCGGGAGCCGCGCAAGTGACATGCGGGCGCCGGACCCGCAACCCGCCGCGGCGAGGCCCGAGCCGGCGCTGGACGCAATTCGGACATGATCGGTTCAGAACGAGTTCAACTCCGGGGCGTTAACACATTCTCAACCCTTCGCGGCCTGTCCGCGATCGTCCATGGAGGTCTTGCAATGAACCTGTCCAAGACAATGTGCGCTATCGGCGCCGCAGCCGCCGTGTCCGCCACCCTCGCGATCGCGCCGGCGCAGGCCGCGCCGTTCGCGCGTTCCGAGGCCATCGCCGCGTCCCTGCCGGTTGAGACGGTGGGCTGGCGCGGCCGCCGCAACGGCGGCGCCATCGTAGCGGGCGCCATCGGCCTCGGTGTGCTCGGCATCGCCGCCGCGGCAGCGGCCAACAGCAATCGCGGCTACTACGGAGGCGATTACTATGGCGACGGCTACTATGGCGGCTACGTGCCGACGGGCGTCTATGGCGGCGCCCCCGCCTACGGCTATGGCTACGACTATGCCTATCCGGCGCCTGCCTACGTCTACCGCCCGGTGCCGCGTTACCATGCGAGGCCGGTCTACGGCTACGGCTATGGCCGTGGATACGGTTATGGACCGCGCGCCGCCTATTATCCGCGCAACGTCTACCGGGACCGCGGCTACCGCAATTACGGAACCACAAGCGTCCGGCCGTATTATCATGATTACGGCCGTGGCTATGTGCGCACCCGCGACATCGCGAACCGTCCGCAGTTCTGATGTTCGTGCGGGCCGGGCAGCGTTAATCCTACGTTAACGCCTGTATTGTCCGGCCCCGCAAGCCCGCTTAAGCTGGCGGGAAACAAAATGGCATCTGGCGCATGGCCAGATGCCGGGAAAGGGAAGGCATATCATGTTCACGTCCCGACACATCCGAGCGACCGCGCTGGCTTGCGCCGGCCTCATCGCCGTCGGAGGCATCTCATCCGAGGTTTCGGCCGCGCCGTTCGCGGCAGCCGGCGCCAGCAAGGTCACCGCGCCCGAGATCGTGGAGGAGGTCGCCCAG
Organism: Hyphomicrobiales bacterium; assembly: GCA_027489835.1. GTDB lineage: Bacteria > Pseudomonadota > Alphaproteobacteria > Rhizobiales > Beijerinckiaceae > Allobosea. The sequence continues at coordinate 5,652 of JAIXZF010000473.1, read as the reverse complement.
CGTCGGCCCGTCCGCGTTGCTCGCGCCAAGCAGCGCCGCAACAACAACGCCGCAGCAGCGGCAGCCGTCGTTGGCATCGGCGTGCTCGGGCTCGCGGCCGCCGCCGCAGCGTCCCAGCCGCGGCGCGGCACCTACTACACCGACCAGTGGGGCAATCCGGTGGATGCCTATGGCCGGCCCGTCTATGCCCAGAGGCCGGTGCAGTATTACCAGCAGCCCGGCTATTACCAGCAGCCGGGCTACTACGAGCAGCCCACCTACTACCGCCGCCCGCGCCTGAACGAGTGGGAGCGGCAGGAGATCAGGGCCCGCGAGCGCGCGCAGCGTCAGGCCGTGCGCCAGCAGCAATACGGCTACGGCCAGCGGTATCGCCAGCCGCAGGTCTATCGCCAGGATCCCTACGGCTATGGCCGCGGTTACGGCACTGGCTCGACGCAGGGTCCCGAGTTCCGCCAGCGCCAGCTCCAGCGGGGCATCGGTGATCCGACCCAGGACCGGGGCCAGTAAGCCCTCCGCGCCCGCTTCACGAGACAGACCGCGCCGCCCTCAGGGGCGGCGTTCCTGTTCCATGTGCCTCAGCTGGTCCAGCGCGTTCTGCAGGATGTAGGCGGCCGCCATCTTGTCCACGAGTTCGGCCCGCCGCGCGCGCGAGGCGTCAGCCGCCATCAGGGCTCGGGTCACGGCCTGCGTCGACATGCGCTCGTCCACCAGCGCGAACGGCATTTCGGTCAGGGGCGCGAGGCTGCGGGCGAAGGCCCTGACCGATTGGGCCCGCGGCCCTTCGGTTCCGTCCATGTTGATCGGCAGGCCGAGGACAAGCCCGCCCACGCCCTGCTTGCGCGCGATCGCGATCATGCCCTGCACATCCGGCGTGAACTTGACGCGCCTGATGGTCTCGAGCGGCGTGGCGATCGTCAACTCGACGTCGGACAGGGCCAACCCGATCGTTTTCATGCCGATGTCGAGGCCGAGCAGCCTCTGGTGGCGCTCGAGCCGCGCGGGCAGGTCGGGAAGATCGACGAGGGGCACGGGCGCTGGGTCCGGTGGAGGAGGGGCGATGCTGATTAGGCCCCTGCCGCGAGACCCGCAAGCGGGGAGGCCCGGGGCACCGTGCTTCGCCTTGCCATCGGCAGCCGCCTCGGCCAGTCTGCGGCCCGCTTTCCACCCGGAATCTCCACGATGCAGCTCACCTGGTTCGGCCATTCCAATTTCCGCCTCGACATCACGGGCGCGTCGCTGCTGATCGATCCGTTCTTCACGGGCAACCCGAACTTCACGGGCGATGTCGAGGTTGTGACGGAGGGCGTCACGCACATCATCGTCACGCACGGACATGGCGACCACATCGGCGACACGCTCGCCATCGCCGCGCGCACCGGAGCGGTCGTCATCAGCAACTTCGACCTGCTGATGTATCTCGCCTCGAAGGGCCTCCAGAATTTCTCGCCCATGAACAGCGGCGGCACGGTCGACCACGGGCCGTTCAAGGTCTCGATGGTCCGGGCCGATCATTCCGCCGGCCTTGTCGAGCAGGGCGTCGGCTTCCCGCTCGGCGGGGCGAATGGAGTTGTGGTCTCCGCGCCGGGCGAGCCTGTGCTCTGGCACATGGGCGACACCGACATCTTCTCCGACATGGCGCTGATCGCGGAGCTTCACCAGGTCGAAATCTGCATCTGCCCCATCGGGGACCGCTTCACCATGGGCGGCAGGCTGGCGGCGATGGCGATGAAGCGCTTCGTGAAGCCGAGGGTGGCGATCCCCTGCCACTTCAACTTCCACGACTACATCGACAAGACCCCCGACCTTTTCGTGGCGGAAATGGCGGGGTCCGGCATCGATGTCGTGCTGCCGCGCATCGGCGAGGTCGTCGCGGTCTGATCCGCCGCGCCGATTGCGACGCGCCTGCTGGCCCGCTATAGCCGCATCGACCTTCCGTGAGGGACGACGCATGTCCGTGGACGCAAAGACCGTGAAGCGCGTGGCGCATCTCGCCCGCATCGCCTTGCCCGAGGACGATGTGGCGAAGATGCAGGACGAGATCAACGCCATGCTCGGCTTCGTCGAGCAGCTGGGCGAGGTCGACGTGGATGGCGTCGAGCCGATGACCTCCGTGATGCCGATGGCGATGAAGAAGCGGGCCGACGCCGTTACCGATGGAGGCATCGCCCCGCAGATTGTCGCCAACGCGCCCGCCTCCGAGGACGACTACTTCATGGTGCCCAAAGTGGTCGAATGACGCTGCCAAGCCGGGCGCCGCTGCCCGAGACTGACGCGCTCCCGTATCCTGCCGAAAAGACATCATGACCGACCTTACGCACCTGACCCTCACCGAAGCCCGCGACGCCCTCAAGGCCAGGCGCATCAGCGCGACGGAGCTGACCAAGGCCCACATCGCCGCGGTGGAGCAGGCGCGCTCGCTCAACGCCTATGTGCTGGAAACGCCGGAGATCGCGCTCGCCCAGGCCGCGGCGTCCGATGCGAAGCTTGGCAGGGGGGAGGGCGGTCCGCTCGAGGGCCTGCCGCTCGGCATCAAGGATCTCTACTGCACCAAGGATGTGCGCACGACGGCGTGCTCCAACATCCTGCGCAATTTCGTCCCGGCCTATGAGAGCACGGTCACCAGCCAGCTCTGGCGCGACGGCGCCGTCATGCTCGGCAAGCTCAACAATGACGAATTCGCCATGGGCTCGTCCAACGAGACCTCGGCCTTCGGCGCGGTGGTCAACCCCTGGCGCCGTAGCGGCTCGAACGTCGTGGCAGGGGCAGGCGGCGTCGAGGGCTCCCATCTCGTGCCGGGCGGCTCGTCCGGCGGCTCCTCGGCCGCCGTCGCCGCCCATCTGTGCCTGGCCGCCACCGCGACGGACACAGGCGGCTCCATCCGCCAGCCGGCCGCCTTCACCGGCACGGTCGGCATCAAGCCGACCTATGGCCGCTGCTCGCGCTGGGGCATCGTCGCCTTCGCCTCCTCGCTCGATCAGGCTGGTCCGATCGGCAAGACGGTGCGCGATTGCGCCGTGATGCTGCGCTCGATGTCCGGTCACGATCCGAAGGACACGACCTCGGTCGACGTCGCCGTGCCGGATTACGAAGCGGCCATCGGTCGTTCGGTGAAGGGCATGCGGATCGGCATCCCACGCGAATACCGCATCGATGGCATGCCGGCCGAGATCGAGAAGCTCTGGCAGGACGGCATCGCCTGGCTGAAGGCCGCGGGCGCCGAGATCGTCGACATTTCGCTGCCGCATACGAAATACGCGCTGCCGGCCTACTACATCGTCGCGCCCGCGGAGGCCTCGTCGAACCTCGCCCGCTATGACGGCGTCCGCTACGGCCTGCGCGAGCAGGGCCGCGACATCGCCGACATGTATGAGAAGACCCGTGCCGCCGGCTTCGGCCGCGAGGTCAAGCGCCGCATCATGATCGGCACCTACGTGCTCTCGGCCGGCTATTACGACGCGTACTATCTGCGCGCGCAGAAGGTGCGGACGCTGATCAAGAAGGATTTCGAGGACGTGTTCGCCGCCGGCGTGCACGCCATCCTCACGCCCGCTACGCCCTCGGCCGCCTTCGGCATTGGCGAGAAGGGCAGCGCCGATCCGGTCGAGATGTATCTCAACGACATCTTCACGGTGACCGTGAACATGGCCGGCCTGCCGGGCATCGCGGTTCCCGCCGGCCTCGATCCGCAGGGCCTTCCGCTCGGCCTCCAGCTCATCGGCCGCCCCTTCGACGAGGAAACGCTGTTCGCGCTGTCCGAAGTCATCGAGCAGGCGGCCGGCCGCTTCCCGATCCCGTCGCGGTGGTGGAGCTGATGTCGGAACCCGTGCCAGTAGAGCCCAGTGCTGGGGCTAGTATAATTGCGAGTCTGAATCTCCCTCAACTGCTTGCTGGTGAAGCAGGGAAGGCATTTTCTCGCTTGCTAGGCGGAATTTTGGACATTCCTGCAGCGTGGCTTGAGCGACCTGCAGCCGTCTTGCGTGCCAAAACCAGTGCGCAGGTCGATTTAATCAAGTCCTCATCTCGAGTGATTGAAGAAAGACTCCAGACCGATGAGCAATTATTTTTGATTGCTGCCGCAAATTTTTTCCCAAAAGAAATACGGAGAGCTTTAAACAAAGCGGCCGTCGTAAGTGAGGCTGCTAAATCATTAGAGCTGATGGACGCTAAGAATACAGGTGATTGCGAAAATAATGTAAGAACTAATTCTGAAATTGAAGACGATTTTCTGAATATATTTGAGCGTTACGCTGAAGACGCTTCGTCCGAGAGAATGAGGGTTACTTGGGGTCGAATTCTGGCACGTGAGATCAAGAAATCTGGTTCATTCTCTGCCAAGACTTTGAGAGTTGTCTCGGAGATAAGAACAGAAACAGCATTGGCATTTCAGCGCGTAGTACCTTTGGTGTATGGAAGTAGCAATCGCAATATGATCGGAAACTTAGACCCTAGCGGATTTATTAGTGAAGAAATTTCTAGCTTAGAGGACGCTGGACTTATAACGGGGGTGTCAGGTGGCATTCATTCGCGTCTTACGATTGTCGACGGATCAGTGACGTTACCAATGCGATCTGGCGTATTACTTGTGAATTTTAGTCAGATGGATGGTACGATGCAGATGCCTGCTTATGCTTTAACAGAGGCAGGCCGCGAATGCTTGGATGTTGTCGAACATGTCGATGACAAATCTGTGCTTCTATCAAAGTTCCATGGCATTCACCCGGATGTTTTCGGCACTAGAGTCAAAAGTATAGATTACTTTCGCTTGAATGAAAGTGGAAACGAACCGAAATCAGATCGTATAGAGTTATACAAGGCGTTGCGTTAGTGCTTTTCGCTCGTTCCATGGCTTTTGCGGCGCTGACGGTGCTCAAATGGCTGTTCGCCTTCACCGCTGCCCTCTTCGCGCTGCTGACGCTGGTGCAGGCGCTCCGCGGCGACGCCGACGCCGTGCCTCAGGTAACGATCGCCGGCGCGGTGGTGTTCATCGCGCTCGCCGCGGCCTGCCGCTGGGCGGCGGCGCGCTTCATCGAAGCCGATTGAGACGCCTCTGCTGCCCGGGCTTGTCCCAAGGACCCGCCTCTTTTATGCCGTGCTCTTCCCGCCCAGCGAGATTGCCATGAACGCCCATGTCCGCAATGCCGACCCCAAGCAGCTCATCAAGGGCGCGACCGGCGATTGGGAGATCGTCGTCGGCCTTGAGATCCACGCGCAGGTGACCTCGAAGGCCAAGCTGTTCTCCGGCTCGTCGACGGAGTTCGGCGCCGAGCCCAACAGCCATGTCAGCCTCGTCGATGCCGCCATGCCTGGCATGCTGCCGGTTATCAACGAGGAATGCGTCAAGCAGGCTGTCCGCACCGGGCTCGGCCTCAACGCGCGGATCAACAACCGCTCGGTCTTCGACCGGAAGAACTATTTCTATCCCGATCTGCCGCAGGGCTACCAGATCAGCCAGTACAAGAGCCCGATCGTGGGCGAGGGCGAGATCGTGGTCGATGTGTCGCCCACCGAGAGCATCACGGTCGGCATCGAGCGCCTTCACCTCGAGCAGGACGCCGGCAAGTCGCTGCACGACCAGCACCCGACCATGAGCTTCGTCGATCTCAACCGCTCGGGCGTCGCGCTGATGGAGATCGTCTCGCGGCCCGATCTGCG
>JAIXZF010000402.1 GCA_027489835.1 Hyphomicrobiales bacterium | reverse complement strand
TCGGCGCGTCTCCCGGCGCGCCATCGCGGCGGCGCGCATAGCGGCGCTCTGCGGGCCGCGGTCCGGGCCGTGTAGCCACGAAGCCTTGCCGCTGTCAAAGTGGCGTCGTACCGCTGGCCGGGCTTCGCGGCGCCGGCAAAGGCCGTCCTGCCGCTGCCCGGAGTGTCCAATGTCGCCAAACCGTCGCGCGGTCCTGCGGACCCTCGCCCTCCTGCCCGCGATGCTTTCCTTCACCCGTGCTGCGCCCTCCCAGCCGGCCGCGGGCAGGCCCGTCCTGGTCTTCGCCGCCGCCAGCCTGCAGCCGGCCCTGACCGCCATCGCGGCGGCCTGGCAGGCCGAGACCGGCAAGCGCGCGGCCATGTCCTTCGCGGCCTCGTCGGCACTGGCGCGGCAGATCGAGCAGGGCGCGCCGGCTGACCTGTTCCTCTCCGCCGACATCGACTGGATGGATTGGGCCCAGGCGCGCAACCTCGTTCGGTCAGGCACCCGCCGGAACCTGCTCGGCAACACGCTTGTGCTGATCGCCGCCCCCGACAACGCGGACGGGCTTGCGATCGCGCCCGGCTTTCCTCTCGCCAGGGCCATCGGCGCGTCGCGCCTCGCCACCGGAGACCCGCAGTCGGTGCCGGTCGGCCGGTACGCCAGGCAGGCGCTCGTCTCGCTCGGTGTCTGGGATGAGGTGGCGCCCCGGATCGCGGGCGTCGAGAACGTCAGGGCCGCGCTGGCGCTGGTGGCGCGGGGCGAGGCGCGATACGGCATCGTCTATGCCAGCGACGCGCGCTCCGAGCCGCGGGTGAAAGTGGCCGGCGTGTTCCCAGCCTCGAGCCATCCGCCCATCATCTACCCCGCCGCGCTCACGGCCGCGTCGGACCACCCCGACGCGGCCGCCTTCCTCGCCTATTTGACGTCCCCTGCGGCGACACGCATCTTCGAGGCCGAAGGCTTCGCGCTCCTGCGCTGAGGCCGGGCTTCTCGAATCGCCTGGATGGACCTTTTGGACGGCTGGATCGCAAGCGGCTGGCGCCTGACGGCGGAGGAATGGACCGCGATCGAGCTGAGCCTGCGGGTCGCCGCCGTCGCCACGCTGGCGAGCCTGCCCTTCGGCATCGCCGCGGCGCTGGCGCTGGCCCGCGGCCGCTTCCGCGGCAAGATGCTGCTGGACGGGCTCGTACATCTGCCGCTCGTGCTTCCGCCGGTCGTCACGGGGTATGCGCTGCTGCTCCTGTTCGGGCGGCGCGGTCCCCTCGGCTCGGCGCTGGAGCAGCATTTCGGCATCGTCCTCTCCTTCCGCTGGACAGGCGCGGCCCTCGCCTGCGCGTTGATGGGCTTTCCGCTCTTGGTGCGGGCCATCCGCCTCGCCATCGAGGGCATCGACGAGAGATTGGAGGCGGCGGCCGGCACGCTCGGGGCGTCGCGCGCCTGGGTCTTCCTCACCGTGACGCTGCCGCTCGCCCTGCCGGGCGTGATCGCGGGTGCCGTGCTGTGCTTCGCCAAGGCGCTGGGGGAATTCGGCGCGACGATCACCTTCGTCTCCAACATCCCGGGCGAGACCCGGACGATTCCGGCCGCGATCTATGGCTATGTCCAGGCGCCCGGCGGCGAGGCGGGCGCGCTGCGTCTCTCCATCGTGGCGGTGGTGATCGCCTTCGGCGCCTTGCTGGCATCCGAGTGGCTGGCCCGCAGGTCCCGCCCGGGGGCCAGGGCGGGCGAGGCCGGCGCGCGGTGATCCGCTTCTCCTGCCGCCTCGCCCGGCCGGGCTTTGCCTTCGACGTCGCCTTCGAGGCGGGAGCCGGCGTCACCGCGCTGTTCGGCCCGTCAGGGTCCGGCAAGACGACGGCGATCCGGCTTCTGGCGGGGCTGGAGCAGCCCGACCGGGGGCATGCCAGCCTCGACGACACGGTCCTGCTCGACACGGACCGGGGGATCGCGGTCGCACCCCATCGCCGACGCATCGGCCTCGTCTTCCAGGACGCGCTGCTGCTGCCGCATCTGTCGGTCCGCGCGAACCTCGCCTATGGCCGCTGGTTCACGCCGAAGCCCGAGCGCCGCATCGCCCTTGAACCTGTGGTCGACGTGCTCGGCATCGGCCATCTGCTTGATCGCCGGCCGGGCTCGCTGTCAGGCGGCGAGCGGCAGCGCGTCGCCATCGGTCGGGCTCTGCTCGCTTCGCCCAGGCTGCTCCTGATGGACGAGCCGCTCGCATCCCTCGACCGTGAGCGCAAGCTCGAGATCCTGCCCTTCATCGAGCGCCTGCGCGACGAGTTCGCCATCCCGGTTATCTATGTGAGCCATGCCATCGACGAGGTTGCCCGCCTGGCGGCGCATGTGGTGCGGCTCGAGGCAGGCCGGGTGGCGGCGGCCGGCCCGCCGAGGAACGTGCTGTCGCCGGCGCTGGCCATGGCGGGAAGCCGGTTCGACGCCGTGTCGTTCCTGGAAGCGGTCGTCACTCGTTATCTGACGGATTACGGCGTGACCGTGCTCGCGCACCCCGCAGGCGACATCGTCGTTCCGGGCCGGTCGGGACCGGATGGCGCGCGCGTCAGGCTCGCCATCCCGGCCGCCGGCGTCACCCTGGCCCGAGGCCGCCCGGAGGGGCTGAGCGTGCGCACGATGCTGACAGGCCGGCTGACCGGTCTGGAGACGGATGACGGCCCCCTCGCGCTGGTGAGCATCGCCCTGCCCGGCGGCGACATGCTGAGGGCCTACGCTACGAGGCTGGCGATCGACGGGCTCGGGCTCGCGGCCGGCGACGAAGTCACGGCGCTCGTCAAGACGGTGTCCATCGACGAAAGCCTGCTGGCCGGACGCGATTGATCGCCTCCGCGGGCAGGCCCGGTCAGGAACCGCGTCGACCCCGCGGCGTTGCTCGCCTGAGGGCCGGATCGGCCCCAGGGAGGTTTCAATGCCGGATCAGGATGACAGGAAGGGACAGCAGCCGGAGGCCCTTGCGACTTTCGCGGCGGCGGCTCGCAAGGCCGGGGCCAAGCCCGATGAAGTCGGATTGACCGCAACGCCCGAGACATCGCCTCTTCCAGCGGACTCCGCCCGCAAGGATCAGGGCGCCACGCTGAGGCTGCGCGAAGGCACGTTCGGCGACAAGGAAGGCGCCGAGGAGGTCATCGACAGCCTGCCGGACCGCACGCGCGATAGCTGAAGCTGCTCACGGCCGCGGGGACCGTCATCACCGGCCGGCGGCTCAGGCCGCCGGCTTTGGCCTTGCCGGCAGGGAGGCGGCCGGCACGATGACCGCCATGCAGCGGTCGAGCCGGTCGACCCATGCGATCGCGGCGTCGAGGCTTTCGAACCCGTCGCATCGATACCGCGTCAGCACCGGGTCGGCCGGGCCATACTCCACCTCGAAGGTATGATCGGGCATCTTCCGGATGGCGACGAAGTCGTTGATGCGGTGGGAACTGACGTGGCTCATGGACAAACGACCTGGGACATGACGGTAGAAAGACGATTGCACAATGACTTGGCGGACGTGATCGGCCCTGTCGAACCAGCGCGCAGGCCGATGCCGGAAAGCCTCTCCAGCGGAATGAAGGCCGCCTAGCCGTCGATGGCTGTGGCGCTCATCGCGAACCCGCCCAGGCTGAGCGCCAGCACGGTTGTCGCAACATTTAGCCCGATCGTTCCGATCGAGCCGACCGCTCCGGCGATGAGGACAAGGCAGATGGCGGCAAGGACGCCCGTGACGGCGAAGAGATACACCATGGCCCGGCTCCATACCCGAGAGACGGCTGCTTAACGAGGCACTGCGGCCAAGGTTCCGAAAACATTCGATTTCCGCCTCCGGACGGCCTGCAGCCGGCTCTGGAACCATTCCGGAAACATGGCGTTTTCCGGCCAACGTCCCGACCGTGTTTCGTCAAGGAGTTCCCCATGTTTGGCTGGGCCATCACGTTCCTGCTCGTCGCGCTGGTCGCGGCTGCCCTTGGTTTCGGCGGCGTCGCCGGCACCGCGATGTCCGCCGCTCAGATCGTCTTCGTCGTGGCGCTCATCGCCTTCGCCATCTCGGCCGTCATGGGCCTCGTACGTCGGCGCACCTGATGGCGCGTGCGGCGGTTTGAAGACCGAGTGAGAAGGATGCCGTTATGCGTTGGATGGGCTTGCTGGTCCTGGGGATTCCGCTTCCCCTTCTGGGTCTGATGTATTTTTTCGGCTTCTAGATCGAAGCCGCCCGCGCCGACGTATCGGACACGACGACAAAAGCCGGAGTTCGCGCTCCGGCTTTTGTCGTTTCGGGGCCCGACGGCCATGCCAGGGCGCAGGGCCGCCCTCAGGCGACCTTGCGGCTGGCCTTGCGGTCGAAGAACAGCGCCTGGCTGATTGCGGCCTTCACGGCCTCGGGCTGGAACGGCTTGGTAATCAGGAAGGCCGGCTCCGGCTTGTCGCCCGTCAGCAGCCTTTCGGGATAAGCCGTGATGAAGATCACCGGCACGTCGATGTTCATCAGAATCTCGTTGACCGCGTCGAGGCCCGAGCTGCCGTCGGCCAACTGGATGTCCGCCAGCACGAGGCCCGGCCGGCGGATGCGCACCAGCGAGATCGCCTCCTTGTGGGTGCGCGCGATGCCGGTCACGTCGTGGCCGAGCTCCTGCACCATCGCCTCGATGTCGAGGGCGATGATCGGCTCGTCCTCGATGATCAGGACGTCCGTCGCGACCTGCTCCGCGATTTCGCGGCCGGCGCGCTCGACAAGCTGGGCAGCGGCAGCGGGGGTCGTATCGAGAATGGACGCCACCTCCTCGAGACTGAAGCCCTCGACGGTGCGCAGCAGAAACGCCTGCCGGGGCAGCGGCGTCAGCGCGTCGAGGTTGACCTCGGCAGCGCTGCGACCGGGTTCACCCGCGATCGGGCGCTGGCGACGGTTGGTGGAGGACCACATCGAGACGAAGACCTTGTAGAGCGCGATGCGTCCGGGCAGATGCCGCTCGAAGATCGTGGAGTCGGCCACGAGCGCCTCGAGCGTGGCCACAACGTAGGCGTCGCCACTCGACTGGGTTCCGCTCAACGCGCGAGCAAAGCGCCTAAGATAAGGCAAATGCTGCGAAATTTCTCTTGCGATCGACATGACGCACCCAAGGTTGCTAAGCTCCGAAGCATTCCAGACGCATTGCGCTTGGCAAGTTTTTTATTTTTTCCGTAGGCTGGAACCAGGGCGCTGACAGGGCGTTCTCGTGTCGTATGGGCTGGCTCCCCGGCGCGGCGGCGAGGGTTGCCGGACGCCATTGGGTGATGAGGATTCGATCAGATGAATGATCCAGGACATTCCGAGGGGCTGCGCTCCGTCGTGCGCCGCGACGATGGCGACGTGGAGATGGACCCCAAGATCCAGGAGATCCTCGGCAGGGCGCTGAAGGCCCATTATGATGATCTCGTCGGCGCCCCGATACCCGACCGCTTCCTGGTTCTCCTTGCAGAGCTGGAAGCCAAGGAAGCGCGCGATGGCCGATAACCGCTCCTCCGTCGATTTCCGCGAACGTCTGATCGCCGAGATCCCCAATCTCCGCGCCTTCGCCACCTCATTGTCCGGCTCGATCCAGAGCGCGGACGATCTGGTTCAGGACACGCTGCTCAAGGCATGGGGCCATGCCGACAGCTTCGTCGAGGGCACCAACCTCCGCGCCTGGCTCTTCACGATCCTCAGGAACACCTATTATTCGCTCTATCGCCGCCGTGGCCGCGAAGTGCAGGACACCGACGGGATCTACTCCGGCTCTGTCGCCGTTCCGGCCGGGCAGGACAGCGCTCTCGACCTCGCCGACTTCCGGCTGGCGCTCGCCAAGCTGCCCGAGGAGCAGCGCGAGGTGCTCATCATGGTCGGCGCAACAGGCCTGTCCTATGAGGAGACGGCCGAGATCTGCGGCGTTGCTGTCGGCACCATCAAGAGCCGGGTGAACAGGGCGCGCACCAAGCTGGCCGAACTTCTCGGCATGACCAATTCGAGCGACATCGGACCGGACAGGAATTCCCTGGCGGTCGTTCACCATGGAAGGGTGACGACGCTCGCGTCATGATCAATCTGTATATGTTTCAGAGCGTCAGGTCGCGGCTGCTCATGCTGATGGCCTGCGTTGTGATTCCGGTTGCGACGCTCAGCATCATCCTCGCCTCGACGACCTACCGATCGGTCAAGCATGGCATCGAGACCTCCGAGACGCGCTTCGCCTCGGAGTACGCCGTTCGCACGCGCTTCTGGTTCCGCGGGCTCTATCGATCCCTGATGGTCGGGGTCACCGCGATCCGGAATGGCGCCGCCACGAGCGAAGGCTGCTCCCTGATCGCGCAGGCCGTGGTGACCCAGGTCGAGGGCTTCCAGGCGATATCCGTGCAACTGCCGAACGACGTCGCCTGCATCGCGAGCCGCGTCGCGACCGTTGGCGCGGACGACATCAGGGCCATCCAGGCGGCGCAGCAGAACATGCCGTTCATCCAGCCTTTCGACAGCGTGACGCCCTTCCATCGCACGCGCTACGATTCGGTGGCCATCGACGGCCGGCAGCATCTCGTGATCCACATCGACGAGCGCGATCCTGATGGCCTGCCGTGGTTCGCCACGGCGCTGGTCGATCCGGAACTGCTCGACCGGGCCTTCGACGTCGGCGTCAGCGACGCTACCGCGGTTGTGGCCCTCGTCAACCGGACGGGCGGCGTCGTCGTCTCGCGCGGCAAGGACGAGCGGGATGCCAGCTGGCTGCCGCTGATCCAGAAGATCGACGACAAGGTCCAGCGCTGGCAAAGTGCCGGCGTGGCAGGCGAGGAGACGTTCTCCTATGCGAGCCAGTTCGTCGCGCCGCCCGACCTGTTCGTGATCGCGCGCTTCGACAACAACCTGCTCAACGCGGCCTTCGTGCAGTTCATGGTGCTGTGCATCACGCCGCTGCTGACGCTTGCGCTGTTGTTCGGCACCTATGTCTGGGCGATCCAGAACGATGTGGTCCGCTGGATCAAGGGCATCGAATCCGCCGCCCGCGCCCGCGAGCGCGGCGAGAACGAGCTGGCCCCGATCCATGACGACATGCCGCACGACATCCGGCGGGTGGCGGAAGGCTTCAACGCCATGGTCACCGATGCCGACAAGCGCGAGGTCACCTTGCGCCAGACGCTCGACGCCAATTCCTACCTGATGCGCGAGCTCAACCACCGGGTGAAGAACAGCCTCCAGGTGATCCAGAGCTACCTTGCGCTCTCGCGCCGCCAGCAGAGCCAGCCGCAGCTCCTGCACATGGCGGAGACGGAGGCGAAGGTGCAGGTGCTTTCGACGGCCTACAGGCTTGCCCTGCAGGATGGCAGCATGCGGCCTGTCCCGATCCAGCCTTTCGCCGAGGAAATCCTCGGCAACCTGTCATCCTCCGTCCGCGGCCCGGATCAATGGATGGACGTCGTGGTCGACGCGGATGCGGGGCTGGTGGTGGACCGCGTGATCCCCCTGGGGCTCGGCCTCGTCGAAGGCGTCATTGCCGGCCTTCGGGCGGCCGGGGCCCGGCTCGTCAGGGTCCAGATCCACGCATTGCCCAATGGCGGGACCGAAATGATCGTCTTCACCGATGGCCGCCGCGAGCCGAGCTCTCCACCGCCCAAGATCATCGCCGGCCTCGCCGCGCAGATCGAGGCGGACGTGCAGCAGCCGGCCGAGGGCGAGGTGCTGCACTGGGTCTTCAGGCCATCATGACCTCCGGCTCGGCCAGCGCGATCTCGCGGATGGCCACGCTGACGTTCAGCGCCGGAATCTGCGGCGGGCCCGTGAAGGAGCCCGACACCGGCGCCGCCTCGGCCGGCGTGCGCGTCGTGGCGATCCGAATGAGCTGACGGTCGGCGACCAGCAGGTTCGTGGGGTCGAATTCGATCCAGCCATCGCCGGGCACATAGATTTCGGCCCAGGCATGACTGTAGCCGACGCTCGGCGCCGTCAGCCCTCCGCCATCCCGTTGCACATTGTGCAGATAGCCGGTGACGAAGCGGGCGGCGTAGCCGAGCCTGCGCGCGCATTCGATGAAAAGCCAAGCATAGTCGCGGCACGAGCCGCCCGCCTGCCGCAGGGTGTCGAGCGGCGCCTGCGTGCCTTCCTCGAAGCGCAGGCGGTAGGTGAGCGCTCCATGGATCGCCGCCGACAGATCGAGCAGAGGGTGGCTCTGAGCGCCGAT
>JAIXZF010000438.1 GCA_027489835.1 Hyphomicrobiales bacterium | reverse complement strand
GAGGCGAGTTTCATGAATGGGCGCGTTCCTTGGCCGTTTCCCGGGCGACCGCAGCTCCTCGTGGGGATCGGGCTGCGGCTCGTGTTGTCTAGCTCCTCCGCAGGGCGGACGGGCGATCCCGGCGCTAGGCTACGCTACGGGCCGGTTCGCGCAACCGGTATTCACCATGCATCCTTCCGGGCCGGATCGAAGCGCTTCCTCAGCCCGTCCCAGCAGCCGATATAGCCCTTCTGCAGCGTCGGCAGCCCCGCCGCATGCGCCGTGACGCGCTGGGGAAAGCGCGTCTCGAACATGAAGGCCATGGTGCCGGTGAGCTTCACGGGCTTGAGCTCGACCGTGGAGGCATGCTCGAAGGCGGGAGCGTCGGGGCCATGGGGCAGCATCTGGTTGTGCAGGCTGTAGCCGCCCGGCACGAAGCCCTCGGGCTTGGCGTCGTAGACGCCGTAGATGAGGCCCATGAACTCGCTCATGATGTTGCGGTGGTACCATGGCGGGCGGAAGGTGTTGTCCGCCACCATCCAGCGCTCGGGGAAGATGACAAAGTCGATGTTGGCCGTCCCGGCCTCGCCCGAAGGCGAGGTGAGCACGGTGAAGATCGACGGGTCGGGATGATCGTAGGAGATCGAGCCGACGGCGGCGTAGCGGCGCAGATCGTATTTGTAAGGGTAGTAGTTGCCGTGCCAGGCGACGACATCGAGCGGGGACTGCCCGATCTCGGTGACGAAGAGGTCCCCGCCCCATTTCACGTAGAGCTTCGACGGCTCCTCGCGATCCTCATAGGCGGCGACGGGCGTAAGGAAGTCGCGCGGATTGGCGAGGCAATTGGCGCCGATGGGGCCGCGCTCGGGGAGCGTGAAGGCCCCGCCATAATTCTCGCAGACATAGGCCCGCGCCGGGCCGTCCACGAGCTCGACACGGAAGATCACGCCGCGCGGGATCACGCAGATCTCGCCGGGTTCGATCTCGATGATGCCGAACTCGGTGTGGAAGCGCAGCGCGCCATGCTGGGCGACGATGAGGAATTCGCCATCCGAATTGAACAGATACTCGGCCTCCATTGAACGCGTGACCATGACGACATGGGCCGCCATGCCGGCCTGGGTGTCGCTGTCGCCTGCCGTGGTGATCGTGCGCAGACCCTCTATGAAGCTCATCGGCGCGTCCGGCAGCGGCGACGGATCCCAGCGGAACTGGCCGAGCATCGGCACGCGCTCGGCAGCGTTCGGGGCCGTGCGCATCAGACCGGGGTCGACCGGCGTGTAATGCCGCGAATGCTTGACGGTGGGGCGGATGCGGTAGAGCCAGGAGCGCTCGTTCTTGCCCTGCGGCGCGGTGAAGGCCGAGCCGGAAAGCTGTTCGGCATAGAGCCCGTAGGGGCATTTCTGCGGGGAATTGCGCCCCACCGGCAGCGCGCCCTCCAGCGCCTCGGTCTCGAACGAGTTGCCGAAGCCCGACATGTAGCGCAGCGCCGCCTCGACCGTGGTGCGGGCCCCGCCGCTCATGCCCTCGGCCTTGTCGCGCGCGATCTCAGTCTTGCCAAACGGGTTCATGCGTCTCTCCTCGCTTCGGCCAGATATGGCCGAGGCCGGGGCGGGGCGCAAGATAGTTGCAGATGAAACTTTCTCGGGAGCTAGAGCACGATCTTCGCCGCAAGCGCCTCGATCTCGTCGCCGGTGGGCAGGCTGGGCTGGGCGCCATGGCGCGAGCAGGCGAGCGAGCCCGCCGCGATGCCGCGCTGGAGCGCGCCCGAGAAGCCGAGCCCCCGGTGGAGCGCGGCGGCGAAGGCCCCGACGAAGGCGTCGCCAGCCGCGACCGTGTCGACAACCCGCACCTCGGGCGCGGGCAAGGAGCGGCGCACGCCGCCGTACCAGCCGACGCAGCCTTCGGCGCCCAGCGTCGCGATGCAGGCGATGCCGAGTTCGCGGTCGACCCGCGCGGCGATGAGCTCGGGGTCGCGCTCCTCCCAATCGAGCGAGACGGAGAGGACGGCCGCCTCGTGCTCGTTGACGATCAGGATGTCGATGAGGTCCATGAGTTCGGGCCCGATCGGCCCGGCCGGCGCGGCGTTGAGAACGACCCGCGCGCCCGCGGCGCTGGCGGCCTTTGCCACCGCGACGCATTCGGCCTCGGGCGTCTCGCATTGCAGCAGCAGGATGTCGGATTTCGACCAGCCATGGTGCGCGAGCGACGCGGCGCGCGCCTTCAGGTTGGCGCCCGCCGTGACGATGATCTGGTTCTGGCCGCGCGCATCGACGCCGATGAAGGCCGCGCCTGTCGGCAGGTCGGCGATCTCGACGCCGGAAAGGTCGACCCCGCCCTCGCGCAGCAGCGACAGCGCCGCTTCCGCCGCGCCATCGGCGCCCACCGCGCCGCCGACACGGACGGCAGCGCCGGCGCGGGCGGCGGCAAGCGCCTGATTGGCGCCCTTGCCGCCGGGAAAGACCTGATAGGACGGTCCGATCACGGTCTCGCCGGGGCCCGGCAGGCGCTCGACCTGCGCGACATGGTCGAGGATGATGGAAGCGAAAACGACGATCATGGCTGGTTCATCCAAGGCTCACATGGTGGCGCCGAGCTGCCATGGCACGAACTCCGCATCACCATAGCCCAGCTGCTCGGATTTGGAGCGTTCGCCCGAAGCGACCTTGAGGAGGTAGTCGAAAATCTCCCGACCCTTCTCTTCCAGGCTGACGCCATCGAGGACATCTCCGCAATTGATGTCCATGTCGTCGATCATGCGGCGATAGATGTCCGAATTGGTGGCGAGCTTGACCGAGGGCGTGGGCTTGCAGCCATAGGCGGAGCCGCGGCCCGTGGTGAAGGCCAGGATGTTGGCCCCGCCGGCCACCTGACCGGTGGCCGAAACCGGGTCGTAGCCGGGCGTGTCCATGAAGACGAAGCCCTTGCCCGTGACCGGCTCGGCATAGCCGTAGACGCCCGTGAGCGCGGTGGACCCGCCCTTGGCGGCGGCGCCGAGCGACTTCTCGAGGATGGTGGTGAGCCCGCCGGCCTTGTTGCCGGGCGACGGGTTGTTGTCCATCGACTGGTTGTTGCGGGCAGTATACTCCTCCCACCAGCGGATGACGCCGACAAGCTTCTCGCCGACCTCGCGGCTGACGGCGCGCCGCGTCAGCAGATGTTCCGCCCCGTAGATTTCCGGCGTCTCCGACAGGATCGCCGTGCCGCCATCGGCGACCAGCAGATCGACGGCGCGGCCCAGCGCCGGGTTGGCGGTGATGCCCGAATAGCCGTCCGAGCCGCCGCACTGGAGCGCCAGCATCAATTCGGAGGCGGGCGCGGTCTCGCGGGTCTTGCCGTTGGCGATCTTCAGCATGCCGCGCACGGCCTCGAGTCCCGCCGCCACCGTGCGCTTGGTGCCGCCCACATCCTGGATGGTCATGGTGCGGAACACGTCGCTTTCGGACAGCCCGTAGGCCTCCTTCATCTTGGCGATCTGGAAGCCCTCGCAGCCAAGGCCGACGACCAGCACCGCCGCCATGTTGGGATTGCAGGCATAGCCCCAGGTGGTGCGCTTGAGCACCTCGAAGGCGGGCCCCGAATAATCGATGCCGCAGCCGGTGCCGTGCGTGAGCGCGATGACGCCGTCGACATTGGGATAGTCGGCGAGGATGCCGGAGCGCCGGACCTCCTCGGCGATGAACTTCGCCACCGAGGCCGAGCAGTTCACCGAGGTGAGGATGCCGACATAGTTGCGCGTGCCGAACTTGCCATTGTCGCGGCGGAAGCCCTCGAAGGTGGCACGCGCCTCGGGCGCGACGAAGGCCGTGGACGGGGCTGCGCTCGCATGGGCGTAATCGAGGTCGACCGAGGCGAATAGGCAGTTATGGACGTGGACATGCTCGCCCGGCGCGATGGCGTCGGCGGCATAGCCAATGACCTGGCCGTATTTGCGGATCGGCTCGCCCTTGGCGAGCGGCGCAATGGCCATCTTGTGGCCGCGCGGAATGCGCGCCAGCGCGACCTGGCCGGCCGCGGCCGCGCCGGCATCGACGGGATCAACCGCCACGACGACGTTGTCCTCCGCGCTCAGCCTCAGCACCCTTGGCGGGGCGGCGGGGCCAGGCATGGGCGGCTTGGAGATCAGGTTCATGCGGGCCTCCCGGGCCATGCGCTGCGATCAAGCCTTACAAAGCAAGCCTCAGCGGCCCGTGCAATGGCGCGCGGCACATGGCTGCCCGACCATCGCAGCCTTCCGACGCGAGCTTGCGCATGGCGGGCAGCTATGTCACCACTAACATGTCAGTTGAAGTTCAAACAGCCCGCGCATGGCAGGCGGGGGTTGCGGCGCGGACCAGTCGGGTTCACGATGCACCTTCAGAGCGGCATCCATGTCCGCTCGGCCAGGCATGCGCCGGCAAAAAAACGTCCTGGGGAGGACCACATGACCAATCGGACCTGGCGCCCGTCGCGGCGCGATTTCGTTCGCACCGGAACCGCACTCGGCGCGGCGGGGCTGTTCGCCCCTGCGCTGATCCGCGAGGCCAACGCGCAGTCGAGTTTCAACTGGCGGCGCTTCGCCGGCACCAAGCTGGACGTGATGCTGGTCAAGAACCCGCGTTCGGACCTGCTGCAGTCGCACGAGAAGGAATTCACCGCGCTGACGGGCATCGAGGTCTCCTCTGAGCAGATTCCAGAGCAACAGCAGCGCCAGAAGGCGATGATCGAGTATTCCTCGGGCCGGCCCTCCTTCGACGTGACCATGCTGGCGCTGCACGTGCAGAAGCGGCTCGCCGCCAAGGGCAAATGGCTGGAAGACCT
>JAIXZF010000045.1 GCA_027489835.1 Hyphomicrobiales bacterium | reverse complement strand
AGGGCGCTGGAGCTCGAAAGCCGCTTCTCCAAGCGCCAGATCCTCGACATCTATCTCGCGCTCGCGCCCTATGGCGGCAATCTCGAAGGCGTGCGCGCCGCCTCATGGTCCTATTTCGGAAAGGAGCCGCGCCGGCTCAGCCTCGGCGAGCGGGCGCTGCTGGTGGCGCTGCCGCAAAGCCCGGAGACGCGGCGGCCCGACCGGCACGCGGCCAACCTGACCCGCGTGCGCGACGCCGTGATCGGGCGGGCGCTGGCGGCGGGGCTGGCGACGCCGGAGGAAGCGGCGCAGGCCCGCGCAGAACCCGTGCCGCAGGCGCGGCAGCTCTTTCCGACGCTGGCCGCCCATGCCGCCGAGCAGGCTCTGGCGCTCCGGCCCCGCGCGCGGCAGCACCGACTCAGCATCGACGCCAACTGGCAGGCTGCGCTCGAAAGCCTCGCGCGCGACCGGATCGAGCCCATGGGTCCCAGGCTCTCCGCCGCGATCCTCGTCGTCGAGCACGCCACGGGCAAGGTACGCGCCCATGTGGGCGGCCTCGGCCTCGGCAGCCGGGAGCGGGCCGGGGCGCTCGACCTCGCGCAGGCGGTGCGCTCGCCCGGATCGGCGCTGAAGCCCTTCATTTATGCGCTGGCCTTCGAGCAGGGCATTGCCCACCCCGAGACGATGCTGGAGGACCGGCCGAACCGCTATGGGGCCTACGCGCCGGAGAATTTCGACCTCGGCTTTCAGGGACCGGTGACCGCGCGGGCGGCGCTGCAGCAATCGCTCAACCTGCCGGCCATCGAGCTTCTGGCCGAAGTCGGGCCGCAAAGGCTGCTCAGCCGGCTGAACGGCGCGGGCGGCCGGCTCGTGCTGCCGAAGGATGGCCAGCCCGGCCTCGCGCTCGGGCTCGGCGGCGTCGGCATTAGGCTGACGGACCTCGCGCGGCTCTATGCCGGGCTGGCGCGTGGCGGCGAGACGCTGGCGCTCGACTGGCGTGAGGAGACAGGTGCGGAGCGGGACGAGCGGGGGCTCAGTGACAGGCTCGCCGCCTGGTATGTGGGCGATGTGCTGCGCGGCGCGCCGCCGCCGGCCAACGCCCTCAACGGCCGCCTCGCCTACAAGACCGGCACTTCCTATGGCTACCGCGATGCCTGGGCCATCGGCTGGGACCGGCGCCACACCGTCGCCGTGTGGGTGGGCCGGCCTGACAACGCCTCCGTGCCTGGGCTGGTGGCGCGGCAGGTGGCCGCGCCGATCCTGTTCGACGCCTTCGCGCGCATCGGGCTCGAGCCGGAGACGGCCCCTCCCCCTCCGGATGCGATCATGGGGCGCACCGCCACCCTGCCGCCGCCGCTGCGCCATATCCGGCGTGACATCGCCAAGACCGAGAGCGCCTCGGCGCGGGCGCCGCTCCGCATTGCCTTCCCGCCCGACGGCGCCGTGGTCGACCTTGCGGGGCTGGGCGACGGGCGCGAGCTCAGCGTGAAGGCTCTGGGCGGGGCCGCGCCGCTGACGTGGCTGATCGACGGCGCGCCGGTGGCGCAAGGGCTGGCTCGCCGCGAAGCGACGCTGCCGACCCGCGGCGCGGGCTTCGCGCGGCTATCCGTGATCGACGCGGCCGGGGCGAGCGACAGCGTGGTGGTGAGGCTGCAATAGGCGAGCGCGTGAGTTACCGCTCCTGGTGTCAGACCCGGCCAGAGCGAAGGCGAAGGGGATCCATCGATACGCATTGCGGAGGCGTGGATCCCCTTCCCGGCCCTGCGGGCCGCCGGGGATGACACCGAGGGGAGCGCGCACACTCAACAGCCCTTCAATGCGTTCCCAGCACCTCGACGCGGATTTCCTCGACCAGCCGTTCCTTCAAGGCCACGAAGGCCGCAGAGGTCTTGATCGTGTAGGGGCGCGGATGGGGCAGATCGACCGCGATGTCGGCCTTGATGCGGCCGGGGCGCGCGCTCATCACCACCACGCGGGACGCCATGTAGATGGCCTCCTCGACATCGTGCGTGACGAACAGCACCGTCTTCTGCTCGCGCTCCCAGATGCCGAGCAGCATCTCCTGCATCAGCGAGCGCGTCTGGTTGTCGAGCGCGCCGAAGGGCTCGTCGAGCAGCAGGATCTTCGGATCGTTGGCGAGGGCGCGGGCGATGGCCGTGCGTTGCTGCATGCCGCCCGAGAGCTGCTTCGGGTAATGGTTCTCGAAGCCGCCGAGGCCGACGCGGCCGGCCCAGTCGCGCGCGATGTCGAGGCGCTCGCGCTCCGAAACGCCGCGCTCGCGCAGGCCGAAGGCGATGTTCTCGATGATGGTGAGCCAAGGGAACAGCGTGTAGCTCTGGAACACCATGCCCCGATCGGCGCCCGGCCCGGTGACGGGGGCGCCATCGAGCAGCACGCGCCCCTCCGTCGCCGTCTCCAGCCCCGCCACGATCCGTAACAGCGTCGACTTTCCGCAGCCCGACGGGCCGAGGATGGTGATGAAGTCGTTGTCGGCAATGGCGAGCGTGGTCGGCGTCAGCGCCCGCGTCGGCTCGGCGGCGGCACGGGCCGGGAAGAGCTTGCCGACCCCTTCGATGGCCAACTTGCTCATGAGGAGAGCCGCCCGGGGCTGGAGCGGTCCCTCCCCGCCCTGTGGGGAGGGGAGGGAAGCAGCAGGCCTTGGCGCGAAACGATTGCCGACACTCTCGGGTCATCCCCGGCGCACCGAAGGTGCGGGAAGGGGATCCACCACCATGCCGAACCCAGAGGATGGATCCCCTTCCCGGCCCTGCGGGCCGCCGGGGATGACACAGGGATGAGCTGCGCCATCACTTGGCCGCCCATGGGAACAGGCGCAGGTTCACCCATTTGAACAGGAAATCCGAGACGAGCCCGATCAGGCCGATGACGATGATGCCGAAGATGATCTGGCCGGTGTTCAAGAGCGCCTGGCTGTCGGTGATCATGTGGCCGATGCCCGAGGACGAGCCGATCAGTTCGGCCACGATGACGTAGGTCCAGGCCCAGCCGAGCACCATGCGCAGGATTTCGGCGATCTCGGGCGCGGCGTTGGGCAAGAGCACGCGCATCACAACCGAGCGGTCCGACGAGCCGAGCGTGTAGGCCGCGTCGACGAGATCGCGCCGGACGCCGCCAACCGCCACCGCGATCATCAGCACGAGCTGGAAGAAGGAGCCGATGAAGATGACGAGCAGCTTCTGGGTCTCGCCGATGCCGGCCCACAGGATGAGCAGCGGGATGAAGGCCGAGGCCGGCAGATAGCGCGCGAAGGAGACGAAAGGCTCGAAGAAGGCCTCGACGGGCTTGTAGGCGCCCATGGCGATGCCCAGCGGCAGGGCGATGAGGGCCGCAAGCACGAAGCCGCCCACCACGCGCCAGATGGTTATGCCGATGTCGAAGGCGAAGCCGTGGACCGTCAGCAGCCGCCAGCCCTCCTCGACCATCGTCACGGGCGAGGCGAGGAACAGCTTCGGCACGAAGCCGCCGAGCGTCGCCACCGCCCAGGCGGCGACGAACAGCACGAAGAAGCCGATGCCTAAGCCCGTGCGGGCGGCGGGCGAGACGGGCTGGAGGGGCTTCATGGCCAGATCCAAACAGTGTCATTCCCGGCCGGAGCGAAGCGGAGGGGAAGGGAATCCATCGCATACGATGACGTGGATCCCCTTCCCGGCCCTTCGGGCCGCCGGGGATGACAATGGTTGATCAGCTGCCGCTGCCCATCACGAAGCGGGTGTCGACCAGCTTGGCGAGGTCGGGCTTGGCCTTGATGAGGCCGATCTCCATCAGGAGGTCAGCGGCCTTGGCGGAGAATTCCTGCCAGGGGCCGGCGAAGAACTTGCGGTTGTCCTCAGGGCCCTGCCAGCGCAGGAACTTGGCCGAGGCGCCGAACTGCTCGGCCGTCTGCTTCACGTCGGCGCCCATGATGCCGAAGGCCTTGGCTTCCTCGGCCTTGATCATGTCGAGGGCCTCGTAATAGCTCTTGAGCAGCGCGCGCACGGCCGCTTGGTTGCCGTCAATGAAGGTCGGCGTGCAGCCGAACGTGTCCATCACCATCGGGTAGTCGAGCGTGGTGGCGATGATCTTGCCGCTCTGCGGCGCATTGCGCACGGCCGAGAGGAAGGGCTCGTAGGTCATGGCCGCGTCGTTCTGGCCGGCGATGAAGGCCTGGGCTGCGGCGGCGGGCTCCATGTTGACGATGTTGACGTCCTTGAGGGTCATGCCGTTCTCGCGCAGGAACCAGGCGAGCGTGAAATAGGGCGCGGTGCCAGGCGCGGAGGCCGCGACGTTCTTGCCCTTGAGATCCTTGATCGAGCCGGTCGAATTGCGGACGACCATGCCGTCGGCGCCGTAGCTCTTGTCGAGCTGGAACAGCTGCTTGGTCTCCACGCCGGCCGCGTTCCAGACGATCCAGGTCTCCACCGTGGTGGCCGCGCACTGGATGGCGCCCGAGGCGATGGCGAGGTGGCGCGAGGCCTGCGGGATTTTCTGGATGGTGACGTCGAGCCCGTTGCGGGCGAAGATGCCGGCCTCCTTCGCGAGGACCAGCGGGGCGAAGCCCGTCCAGCCGGAAATGCCGATGGCGACCTTGGTCTGGGCCTGAGCGGCTCCTGCAAGGCCGAGGCCGGCGGCGAGCGCCGCGGCCCATGCGAACATCTTCTTCATGATGCGTGATCCTTCCATGTCGGCATGCGGCAAGCGCGTTCGCGCCAGCCGATGCAATCCCCAAGCCATGAGCTTATCGGGGCGGGGGCGGCGGTCAAGCGAGGCGCCCTTCCCGCGCCGTGCGGCGGTGCGAACGATTTTCTCAAATGAGCGCTTCGCGCGCACATATCCTGGGCTTCCGGTTCCATTCCGCCGCGCTGCATGGCCCCGGAGACCCGCATGGCTGCCCTGTCATCCACCGGCAAATGGGTCCTCTCCCTTGCGCGCCCGTTCCAGCGTTCTAGCTAGAAGGCCAAACCACATGGAATGGCCGGCCATGCCCACTGACATCGAGATCGCCCGCGCCGCGAGGCTGAAGCCGATCCAGGCCATCGCGGACAGGCTCGCCATTCCAGACGAGGCGCTGAGCCCGCATGGGCGGCACATCGCCAAGGTGGAGCTGGACTGGCTCGAGGCGCTGCCCGAGCGGCCGGCGGCGAAGCTGATCCTCGTCAGCGCCATCAACCCGACGCCGGCCGGCGAAGGCAAGACGACGACCACCGTGGGCCTGGGCGATGGGCTCAACCGCATTGGCAGGAAGGCGATGATCTGCCTGAGGGAGCCGTCGCTCGGGCCCTGCTTCGGGGTCAAGGGCGGCGCGGCCGGCGGCGGCCATGCCCAGATCGTGCCGATGGAGCAGATCAACCTGCACTTCACGGGCGATTTCCACGCCATCACCTCGGCGCACAACCTGCTGTCGGCGCTCATCGACAACCACATCTACTGGGGCAACGGCATTGGCCTCGACCAGCGCCGGGTGAGCTGGCGCCGCGCCCTCGACATGAACGACCGCTCGCTGCGCTCCATCGTGTCGTCGCTGGGCGGGGCGAAGAACGGCTTTCCGCGCGAGGACGGCTTCGACATCACGGTAGCGTCCGAGGTCATGGCCGTGTTCTGCCTCGCGAGCGGGCTGCGCGACCTCGAGGAGCGGCTGGGACGGATGGTCATCGGCCAGCGGCACGACAAGAGTTACGTCACGGCCGCCGAGCTCAAGGCGCCGGGCGCCATGGCGGTGCTGCTCAAGGATGCGCTGGCGCCCAACCTCGTGCAGACGCTGGAAGGCAACCCGGCCTTCGTCCATGGCGGGCCCTTCGCCAACATCGCCCATGGCTGCAACTCCGTCATCGCCACTCGGAGCGCGCTCAAGCTCGCGGACTATGTGGTGACCGAGGCGGGCTTCGGGGCCGACCTCGGCGCGGAGAAGTTCTTCGACATCAAGTGCAGGATGGCGGGGCTGGAGCCGGCGGCCGCCGTCATCGTCGCCACGGTCCGCGCGCTGAAGATGCATGGCGGCAAGCCGCGCCAGGAACTGGGCTCCGAGGACCTCGCGGCGCTGCGCGAAGGGCTCGTCAACCTCGAGCGGCATGTGCGCAACGTGCAGAGCTTCAACGTGCCGGTGGTGGTGGCGATCAACCATTTCACCTCCGACACGGAAGCGGAGCACAGGCTGATCCAGGCTTTCTGCGAGGCGCAGCTCGGGGTGAAGGCGGTGATCTGCCGGCATTGGGCCGACGGATCGGCGGGGACGGAGGCGCTGGCGCGCGAGGTGGTGGCGCTGGCCGAGGCGCCGCGCGAGACGCGCTTTTCGCCGCTCTACGCCGACGCCGTGCCGCTCGCCGAGAAGATCAGGACGATCGCGACGCGCATCTACGGCGCCGCCGACATCGCGCTCGATGCCCGCGCGGCGGACAAGCTCGCCGAGCTGCAGGGCGCCGGCTACGGGCACCTGCCGATCTGCATCGCCAAGACGCAGTATTCCTTCTCGGCGGACCCTGCGCTTCTGGGTGCGCCATCGGGCCATATCGTGCCTGTGAGGGATGTGTCGCTCTCGGCCGGCGCGGGCTTCGTCGTGGCCTTGTGCGGCGACATCATGCGGATGCCCGGCCTGCCGCGATCGCCGGCGGCCGAGCGCATCCATATTGACGTGGAAGGCCGGATCGAAGGGCTATTCTGAGCCCCGGTGCCACCTGCGCCGCATGTCGGCCTCATCGCGAACTCGCCGCAAAGGGCTATTATGCCTGTCGGTCAACAGGAGCCGCGCACGCGGAAGGAATCCCATGTCGACCGAGACCGGACAACTGCACATCGCCATCTATTCCGACGTCGTCTGCCCATGGTGCTATCTGGGCAAGAAGCGGCTCGAGGAGGGCCTTCGGCAGGCGGGCGTGACCGATGCCCGCATCGCCTGGCTGCCCTTCGAGCTCAACCCGGCGATGCCGCCAGAGGGCATGGACCGGACCGCCTATCTCGACGCCAAGTTCGGGCCGGGCAAGCGCGCCGAGATCGAGCAGAAGCTCTCGCAGGCGGCGCGCGAGGACGGCCTCGCCTTCAACTGGCCCGCCGTGAAGCGTGCGCCGAACACGCGCAAATCGCACATCCTCATCGCGCTTGCGGGCAGCATCGGGCAGGGCAACGCCGCCAAGGGCGCGCTGATGACGGCCTATTTCGAGCAGGGGCGCGACATCGGCGCCAATGAGGTGCTGATCGACATCGGCATGAGCCTGGGCCTGTCGGCGGCCGAGCTGCTGGCCGCCTTCCGCGACGAGGCGCTCAACACCGAGATCGGCCGGCTCGAGGCTCAGGCGCAGGAGATCGGCGTGCAGGGCGTGCCCTTCTTCATCGTCAACAACCGCTACGGCGTGTCCGGCGCGCAGCCAGCCCGGATCTGGGCCGAGGTGCTGCCCAAGATGCTGGCCGAGGAGCCGGCTGAGGCCTGACGCGGGGCGATTGCGGGAGCCCCGCGGCTGCCCTAATTGTGCCGGGTCATTCCTGCGATCCGGAGCCCAGTCCGCATGTCCCGATCCCGCTTCACCCTCGTCGCCGCCAGCCTCGCCGTCGCGGCGCTGGCCCTCATGTCGCGGCCCTCCCCGGCCGAGGCGCAGGAGCGCGTGGTCAACGTCTACAACTGGACGGATTACGTCGACCCCAAGGTGCTGGAGGATTTCACCAAGGAGACCGGCATCAAGGTCGTCTACGACATGTACGACAACAACGAGATCGTCGAGACCAAGCTCCTCGCCGGCAAATCGGGCTACGACATCGTGGTGCCGTCCGGGCCGTTCCTCGCCCGGCTGATCAAGGCCGGCGTCTTCCTGCCGATGGACCGGGCCAGGCTCTCCAACGCCGGCGCGATCTGGCCGGAGGTGGCGCAGCGGCTGGCCGCGCACGATCCCGGCAACCGCTTCGCCGTCAACTACATGTGGGGAACGACCGGGATCGGCATCAACGTCAAGAAGGTCCAGGAGCGGCTGGGCGCCAACGCGCCGCTCAACTCCTGGGACCTTCTGATGAAGCCGGAGCTGTCTAACAAGCTCAAGGATTGCGGCATCCACGTGCTGGACGCGCCCGAGGACATCCTGCCCGGCACGCTCAACTATCTCGGCATCAACCCGGATTCGAAGGCCGAGGCCGATCTGCGCAAGGCGGCGGACGCGCTGGTGCGGATCAGGGGCAATGTCCGCAAATTCCACTCATCCGAGTACATCAACGCGCTGGCGAACGGCGACATTTGCATGGCCATCGGCTATTCGGGCGACATCCTGCAGGCGCGCAAGCGGGCCGAAGAGGCGAAGAACGGCGTCGAGATCAGCTACATCATCCCCAAGGAAGGAGCGCTGATGTGGTTCGACTCCTTCGCCATCCCGGCGGACGCGAAGAACGTGGCCGAGGCGATGGCCTTCATCGACTTCATGCTGCGGCCCGCGGTAGCGGCGCGCAACACGGATTTCGTGGCCTACGCCACCGGCAACCTGCCGGCGCGGGCGCTGGTGAAGCCCGAGATCCGTAACAATCCGGGCGTCTATCCGGACGAGGCGACCTTCAAGCGCCTGTTCACCAACACGGCCTTCGACGAGCGCGCCCAGCGCGTGGTGACGCGGCTGTGGACGCGGGTGAAGACCGGGCGCTGAACGCGCTTGCGGCCCCCCTCAATCGGCGAGGACGACCATCAACAGGAGGCTGGCCAGCGCCAGCCCCTGCATCAGCCTGAGCCGAACCGGCGCGGCGGCCCAGGGCAGCACCGCCGCGGCTCCGAGTACGGCGAAGACGCCCAGGATGGTGACGGCCGGAAGCATGTTGGCGGTGCGGTCGACCATCCTTGCCAGCGCCAGACCGATGCCCCAGCTGGCGGGAATCGCGAGCAGCAGGGACCAGAGCACCGCCACGGCGGCGCTCAGACGCGCATCGGCATCAGGACATACAGCGCGCTGGCGCCTTCGCGATCCTGGATCACCGTGGGCGAGCCCGGATCGGCCAGCTTGAACAGCGCGGTGTCGCCGTCGAGTTGCGCCATGATGTCGAGCAGGTAACGGGCGTTGAAGCCGATATCGAGGGCGGGCGCGTCGTAGTCGACCTCGATCTCCTCGGTGGCCGAACCGGAATCCGGATTGTTGACCGCCAGCGT
>JAIXZF010000173.1 GCA_027489835.1 Hyphomicrobiales bacterium | reverse complement strand
GAACGGCGCCAGCACCTCGGCGTGATGCTTGGTGCCGCCCGCCGACAGCATGGCGAAGTAGCGGTCCTGGAAGCCGTCCGCCGAAGTCTCGTAGACGCCGTAGAGCGAGTTCACCAGGCAGTCGCCGAAAGCGTAGGCGTAGACGTAGAAGGGCGAGTGGATGAAGTGCGGGATGTAGGTCCAGAACGTCTCGTAGCCCGGTCCGAGCCGGATCGCCGGGCCAAGGCTCTCGGCCTGCACCGACATCCAGAGCTGGCTGATCGCCTCGGCCGGCAATTCGCCGTTCTTGCGCTCCTCGTGCAGCTTGCGCTCGAAGGAGTAGAAGGCGATCTGGCGCACGACCGTGTTGATCATGTCCTCGACCTTGCTCGCCAGCATCGACTTGCGCTGCACCGCGTCGGTCGTGGCGTCGAGCAGGCGCCGGAAGGTCAGCATCTCGCCGAAGACCGAGGCCGTCTCGGCCAGCGTCAGCGGCGTCGGGGCCATCAGCGCCCCGTTATGCGCCGCGAGCACCTGATGCACCCCATGGCCAAGCTCGTGTGCCAGCGTCATCACATCCCGCGGCTTGCCCTGGTAGTTGAGCAGCACATAGGGATGGGATGAAGGCACGGTCGGATGCGCGAAGGCGCCGGGCGCCTTGCCGGGCCTGACTGGCGCGTCGATCCAGCGCTCGTCGAAGAAGCGCCGCGCGATGTCCGCCATCGTCGGCGAGAACGCGGCGTAGGCGCCGAGCACCGTGTCGCGCGCCGTGTCCCACGCGATCGTCGGCTGCTCGACCTTGGGCAGCGGCGCGTTCCGATCCCAGAAATCGAGCTCGGTCTTGCCGAACCAGCGCGCCTTGAGCTTGTAGTAGCGGTGCGACAGCCTCGGATAGGCCTCGCGCACCGCGCCCACCAGCGCGTCGACCACCTCCGGCTCGACGCGGTTCGCGAGATGCCGGGACTGGGCGACATCCGAGAAGCCGCGCCACTTGTCCTGGATGTCCTTGTCCTTGGCCAGCGTGTTGGTGATCAGCGCGAAGGTGCGCATATGCTGGCTGAAGACATTGGCCAGCGCCTCGGCGCCCGCCTTGCGGACCCGGCCATCGGTGTCCTGCAGCTTGTTCAGCGTGGGCTCGAGCGTCAGCTCCTGGTCGCCGACCTTGAACCACAGCGAAGCGATGGTCTCGTCGAACAGCCGGTTCCAGGCGGCGCGGCCGGTGACCGACTTCTCGTGGAAGAGCTGCTCGATCCGGTCGTCGAGCTGGAACGGCTTGTCCTTCCTGATGTCGTCGAGCCAGGGCCGGTAATGGCTCAAGGGCGGCGTCGAGGCCGCGGCGTCGAGGATGTCGTCGGGGATGCGGTTGAGCTCGAGCGTGAAGAACAGGAGTTCGGTCGAGGCGGCGGTGATGCGCTCCTGCGCGTCGCCGTAGAACTTGGCCCGAGCCGGATCGGTCGTGTCGCCCGAATAGATCAGCCCGGCATAGGACATGATCCGGCCCATCAGGTCGTCGAGCGCCTCGTAGCGGGTCACCGCCTGATGCAGCTGCAGGGAGGCGTCGGCCGATGCGGCGATATCCGCGAGCTTGCCGCGATACCGGGCCGCGAATGCGGCGGCCTGCGTCGCGGCGCGCTCCATGTCGGCCCGGAATGCGGGGGCATCCATCGAGGCATAGAGATGCCCGAGATCCCATTCGGGCAGCTGGCCCAGGCCCGCGTCGCGGCCGGGCCGCCGGGTCGACGTCGAGGACGGTGAAAACAGGGCGGGAGCGCGATGCGCCGCGGACCCGAGATCCTTCACAGTTCCGGAGAGCAAAACCATCGTCTCGAACCTCAAGCCCCAGGGGCGCGCGGACCTGGCTGCCCTCGCGGCGGCCGCAGGCCCTGCCGGATATGTGACTTTTGCGATGCACAATCAACCGTCATCGGCGGCGTTGCGGGCAAGTGACGAAAGCCCGTTCCGGTCAAGGTTCCGTTTAAGCGTGGCTTAACCCTTGTTCGCGACAGTGACCCAGAACGGGACAGCCGATTCCCGACGAACTGGAATTGCCGAAGCTCATGACCACCACCGTCCTGATCGTCGACGACGATCCCGTCCAGCGCCGCCTGCTAGAGGCCATGGTCCGCCGCTTCGGCTATGACGTGCTGACCGCCGACAGCGGAGCCGTCGCCGTCAGGATGCTGTCCTCGCCCGAGGGCGAGGCGGTCGATCTGCTGATCCTCGACCTCGTCATGCCCGACGTGGATGGCATGGGCGTGCTCGGCGACATGAAGAGCCGCGGCATCGACAAGCCCGTCATCGTGCAGACCGCGCACTCCTCGATCGAGACCGTCGTCTCGGCCATGCGCGCCGGCGCAACCGACTTCGTGGTCAAGCCCGTGGGCGCCGAGCGCCTGCAGGTCTCGATCAAGAACGCGCTCAGGGTCGGCGCGCTGGAGGACGAGATCCGCCGCATGAAGCGGCGCGCCTCCGGAACGCTCGCCTTCCATGACCTCTCGACCCGCTCCGGCGAAATGGCCCGCGTGGTGCGGCTGGCCGAGCGCGCCGCGAAATCGAACATCCCGATCCTGATCGAGGGCGAGTCCGGCGTCGGCAAGGAGGTGCTGGCCCGCGCCATCCAGGGCTCCAGCGACCGGCGCGGCAAGCCCTTCGTCACCGTCAACTGCGGCGCCATTCCCGACAACCTCGTCGAATCCATCCTGTTCGGCCACGAGAAGGGCGCCTTCACCGGCGCGACCGAGAAGCATGTCGGGAAATTCGTGGAGGCGAGCGGCGGCACGCTTTTCCTCGACGAGATCGGCGAATTGCCGCTCGAAGCCCAGGTCAAGCTGCTGCGCGCCATCCAGGAAGGCGAGGTCGACCCCGTCGGCGGCCGCCGCTCGGTGCGCGTCGACATCCGCCTGATTTCGGCCACCAACAAGAGC
Source organism: Hyphomicrobiales bacterium (assembly GCA_027489835.1). Taxonomy (GTDB): domain Bacteria; phylum Pseudomonadota; class Alphaproteobacteria; order Rhizobiales; family Beijerinckiaceae; genus Allobosea. Next base: position 2,542 of record JAIXZF010000173.1, on the reverse strand, counting down.
CTGCTCGACCAGGTCAAGCAGGGCCAGTTCCGCGAGGACCTCTACTACCGGCTCAATGTCTTTCCGATCATGCTGCCCGCGCTCCGGGCCCGCCGCGAGGACATTCCGGAGCTCGCCAAATCCTTCGTGGCGCGCTTCGCCGCCGAGGAGGGCAAGCGCATCAGGGGCCTGTCCGCCGAAGCCGCCGCGCTGCTGCAGCGCTATGACTGGCCGGGCAATGTGCGGCAGCTCGAGAACGCGCTGTTCCGCGCCGTCGTGCTCTGCGACGGGGACGAGCTCACCATCTCCGAATTCCCCCAGATCGCGGCGCAGGTCGAAGGCTTCGATGTCCGCATCCCGCCCGCGCCGCAGCCCTTCGCGCTCAGCTCCGGAGGGGCCGAGCCGCCGCGCATCATCCAGGTGCCGGTCCGTGACCCGAACGCCATCGAACTCACCGAAGGCTCCGAGATGCGGCGCATGGACGACCTCGAGCGCGACATCATCCGCTTCGCCCTGCAGCACTACCGGGGCCACATGTCGGAGGTTTCGCGCAAGCTCGGCATCGGCCGCTCGACCCTCTACCGCAAGCTCAAGGATTACGGTCTGGAGGATGGCGCCGACGCGGGCGACGAGGGCGATGAGCGTGCGGCCTGAGCCGCGTCTCGGGCCTGCCTCCCTTTCCGGCGATTTTCGTCGAACCCTCTGGCGTTTAACCTGAAATGTGTTGCAGAAATGTGCTTGTTTGCGGCGAATCAAGAGAGCAAGACGGTTCGGCTGGGCGCGGACTTGGGGGGACAATCATGACGTTCGGACGCACGACAGTGTCGGCGTTGGTGTTGTGTCTGGCGTTCCCTGCCCTTTCCAGCGAACTCGTCGACCTGCCGCCCCCGCCCGAGCCCGCCGAGCTTGTCATCACCCAGGCTGATCTCGACGGCGCGGCGCGCGAGGAACGGGCCCCGATCGATCTCGAACTGGCGATGCCGGCGCTGCCCGAGCCGGCGCCGGTGACGCTCGACGAGGCCGGTCCCGCGCTCGCCGAGGCTCCTGCCGCGCCTGCTCCGGACGTCGCGACCACCGCCGCGCTGTCGCCCGCTCCGCCCGCGCTCGCCGCGCCCGAGCCCGTGGCCGAACTCCCTGCTTCGTCCACGGCCGACCTCGCGGCCGCCATGCCGCCTCTTCCGGAAGCGGCGCCCGTGGAACTCGGCGACATCGCGCTCGCCCCCGCCATTCCGCCCGCCGCGCAGCCTGCCCCCCTTCCCGCCCTGGCCGAGCCCACCCGCGCGGCATCGGCCGCGCCTGAAGCGTCGCCCGCGCCGGCGCGCCAGCCCGATCTCGCTCCGCTGATCGCGGCGCGCATCGCGTCCGCCGTCCGTCAGGGCTGGCTGCCGGAGCGCGAGCAGCAGGCCGTGCTCGCAGCCTACGAAGCCCGCATCTACGCGCCGCTCTGGCACGACGGCTCGGCGCTGTCGCAGGCCGGCGAGCGTGTCCGCGCCCAGCTTGGCCGCGCTGCCGAAGACGGCCTGCGTCCGGCCGACTATGCCTTCGCCCCCGGCGCGTCGCCGGCCGACATCGCCGACGCGGACATCCGCCTGTCCCTGCTGGCCGTGCGCTATGCGCGGGACGCCCGCGGCGGCCGCATCGATCCGCGCCGGCTGTCCGGCCTGATCACGCCGAAGCTCGAACTGCCTTCCGCGGCCGAGGTCCTCGCCGGGCTCTCGACCAGCCCGGACCCGGCCGCCGCATTGGCCGCTTGGCAGCCCGCCCATGAGGGCTACCGCGCGCTGCGCGACCGCCTCGCCGAGATCCGCCGCGAAGCCCGCCCCGCCGCGTCCCCGCAGGTGCGTATCCCGGCCGGTCCCGTGCTGCGCCCCGGCATGCGCGATGACCGCATCGCGCTGATCCGCGCCCGCTTCGGCTTCGGCTCCGACGACAGCCGCGTCTACGACCGGTCGCTGGCCACCGTGGTCGCCGAGTTCCAGCGCGAGAACGGGCTGCCGGCCAATGGCATCCTGACCCGCGCCACGCAGGCCGCGCTGAACGGCGAGACCACCGACGCCCGTGAGGCGGACCTGATCGCCGTGATGGAGCGCTGGCGCTGGCTGCCCGCGAGCCTCGGCCCCGAGCACCTGATCGTCAACGTTCCGGAGTATCTCGTCCGCAAGGTCGAGGGCGGCGCTGTCGTGCATGAGGCGCGCGTGGTCGTCGGCAAGGCCGAGCGCCCGACGCCGATCTTCTCGGACATGATGGACCACCTCGTGGTCAACCCGTCCTGGACGATCCCGCCGACCATCCTGCGCAAGGATTACCTGCCCAAGCTCGCGGCCGATCCCGGCTATGCCGAGCGCAAGGGGATGCAGGTCATCCGCCGCGGCAACAACATCACGATCCGCCAGCCGCCCGGCCCCTCCAATGCGCTGGGCAACATCAAGTTCATGTTCCCCAATGACCACGCCGTGTATCTGCACGACACGCCGTCGCGGAATCTGTTCGCCTCGGCCCGCCGCGCCTATTCCTCGGGCTGCGTCCGCGTCGAGCAGCCGATGAAGCTCGCCTCGATGGTTCT
>JAIXZF010000228.1 GCA_027489835.1 Hyphomicrobiales bacterium | reverse complement strand
CGGTGCATCATGCCGCCGTGCTGGCGCTCGGCGTCTGGCTGGTCCTGGCGGCCGGCAACCCGCTCGGCTCGCGCATGTTCGGCAGCCTGCTCGCCTTCTGGCTCGCCATCGCGATCGCCAGCATCGCCGTCGGTCATCTGGCGAGCGATCGGGGCTGGGCGCCGGTGTTCACCGCCTTCCTGCCATGGGGGCTGCTCGGCTACGTCGTGACGCTAGCGGCACAGCTCAGCCGCGTGTTCGAGCGCGGCGCGCTGTCGGGCAACGCAACGCTTCCCGTCGTCCTGGCCGGCCTCGCCGCATTGGCCGGCATCGCGGCGCTCTTCAGGCTTCCGCATGAGCGGCGCAGCGGGGCGCTTCTCGGAATCGCGCTGGCGCTCGCGGCGGCGATCCCGCTGATCTTCTGGAGCGGCTTCGGCTTCACCGGGCCGGGCCGTATCGCGGTCGCCGCCCTCCTGCTCGCATCCTCCTGCATGATGGTCGCAGCCGGGACCGCCAGCGGCATCCGGCGCGTGTCGCTTGCGGGGACCGCATCGTTCGGGCTCAACGTCCTCGTGCTGCTCTACACCACGATCGGCACCCTTCTGGGCCAGTCCCTGTTCTTCCTGATCGGCGGCATCCTGCTGATCGTGCTCGCGATCTACGCGCCGAAGCTGCTGGCGCGCGTCGCGCCGACGCCGACGGAGCGAGCGCCATGAGCACCGCCGCTCCCATGTCGCCGCCCGCGGCGCCTCCCGCTTCCGTGGACGGGCTGATCGCCCGCGTTCCGGCGCTGGTCCGGACAGCGCTTGCCGCGCTCGTTCTGTGCGGGCTGATCCTCGCCATGATCAAGGAGCGCGCCGACGTCCTGAAGTCAGGGACGGAGGTCAGGCTTGCGACCGCGCCGGTGGATCCGCGCGACCTGTTCCGGGGCGACTACGTCATCCTCAGCTACGACATCTCGCTGGTCGAGCCCGTCAAGCTCGGCGAGGCGGGGCGCTTCCGCCGCGGCGACCCGATTTTCGTGACGCTGCAGCCCAATGCCGAGGGCCGGGCCGAGCCCGTGGCCGTCTCGCGCGCCTTCCGCCAGCCGGGGCCGGGGCAGGTCGTCATCGAAGGCAAGGCCGCAAGCACCCGGGCCTGCCAGCCGCGGCCCGGGCAGGCCCGCTCCTGCGCGCCGGAAGAGGAGAGCGTCAGGGTGACCTACGGCCTCGAAAGCTTCTTCGTGCCGCAGGGCCAGGGCCGACGCATCGAGCGGCTCGAGCGCTCCCGCGTCGAGGTCGTCGCCGCCGTCTCGGCATCCGGCAAGGCCGTCATCAAGCGCCTGCTGATCGACGGCAAGGCGGCCTATGAGGAGCCGCCCTACTGAGGTCAGCGGCGGGCGATGACCTCGATGTCGCGGTCCAGCCCGGCCTCGATCCTGAACTCGTGGGTGTGGACCTCGCCGCCCTGCCGCGCGATAAGCACGTACTCACCCTCGGCCAGGATGATCTCGGGAAAGGCGCCGATGGCCTCGCGGATGACGTCGCCGCCCGGCGTCAGGACGGTGAACGCGGTGCCGGCGAAGGCTTCCCCGCCCGGCGCCGCGACCAGCTTCAGCGTCGCCTTCGCAGCGCGGTGATGCAGCGTCGCCTCGATCAGCCGGCCTGATTCCACCTTCACGTCGGCGCGGCGGATGGCGTTGGCGTCGCCATGGGTGGAAACCACATGGTAGGTCCCCTCCGGCAGGCGCAGGATCTCGCCTGCCTTGACGTTCTCCGCGACGAGACGCCCTTCCGAGTTGCCGGCCAGGGGCACGAAGACCGAAAAGGTGATGACGGCGGCCGGGATCGCGCGATCGCCGATGGCGCCGGCCAGCTTGAGGCCGCCAGCGCTCAGGGTGACGCGGTCCGACAGGTTGCCGCTGGGCGGAACGCTGATGCGGCGCGTGCCGCTGGCGTAGCCGTAGGCCGCATGCACGACATAGGGGCCGGGCTCGAGCGCGAACACGGGAGCGGCCGCGGTCGAGCGCGCGACGATCACGGCCGGGCCGCCATTCGGATCCTCGCGCAGCACGCGCCAGACGATGCCGGAGGTGATGGGCGTGTTTTCGGTGGCATGGATCGCCGAGATGGCGACGCCGGGGCGTGCCGGCTGGCCCTGCTGCGCGAGCGCCGGCGCGCTGGCCAGAGCCATGGCGAATAGCGCGGAATGCAGGCGCAGGAACAACGACGGTGACAGACGGATGGGCATGGGCATGGTCTAGCGCGTGGTCGGCCCGCAGGCCAGTTACTCGTTCAAGCCTGGACGCCAAAGCGCGCGGAACTGTGACGGCGCGCGCCGGCCGCCGGGTTGCAGGCGTGCGGGGCTTCGGCTACCGACGCGCTGATCCCCAATCACCGAGGCCTTCATGACACGCGACGCCATCGACCTGCTCAGGACGCGCCGATCGGTGAAGCCGATGCTGATGGTCACGGAGGCGCCCGACGCAGCCGACATCGAGACCATCCTCGCCATCGCGTCGCGGACCCCTGACCATGGCAAGCTGGCTCCTTGGCGCTTCATCGTCTTCGCAGGCGAGGGCCGGGCCCGCGCGGGCGAGATCATCGCGGCGGCCTATGCGGCCGATCATCCGGGCGCCGATGCCGACACGCTCAGCTTCGAGCGGCGGCGGCTGGCGCGCGCGCCGCTGGCGATCGGCGTCGTGTCGCGCGCCGCTTCCCACCCCAAGATCCCCGAATGGGAGCAGGTCCTGTCCGCCGGCGCGGTCTGCATGAACCTGACCCTCGCCGCCAACGCGCTCGGCTACGGCACCAACTGGCTGACCGAATGGTACGCCTATGACCGCCGCGTGCTCACGGCGTTCGGGCTCGGACCTTCGGAGCGCATGGCCGGCTTCATCCATGTCGGCCGCAGCGACGCGCCCGTTCAGGACCGCGAGCGCCCCGCGCTCGGCGACATCGTCACGACCTTCTGAAGAGGCGGCCATGCATTATCGCCCCGAGGCTCGCGACAGGACGGCGCTGCCCCATGATCCGATCAAGGCCATCGTCGCGCCGCGCCCAATCGGCTGGATCAGCGCGCTGAGCGCAAGGGGCGAGCTCAACCTCGCGCCGTATTCCTTCTTCAACCTTCTGTCCTCGCCGCCGACGCCGGTCGTCATGTTCTCGTCGGAGGGGCGCAAGGATGCGGTCAGCTTCGTCGCGGAAACCCGCGAGTTCACCTGTTCGCTCGCGACCTACGACATGGCGCGGCAGATGAACATGACGTCGGCGCCGCTGCCCCGCGGCACGAGCGAGTTCGAGCACGCCGGGCTCGAGACCGAAGCCTCGGTGATGGTGAAGGCGCCGCGCGTCAAGGGCACGCCGGCCGCTCTCGAGTGCAAGCTGCTGTCGATCCAGGAGATCAGCGATCTGTCCGGGCGTCCGCTCGACCGGCATCTGGTGATCGGGCAGGTAGTCGGCGTCCATATCGACGAGCGCTATCTGGTCGACGGGCGCTTCGACATCACCGCGGCCCGCACCATCGCGCGCTGCGGCTATTCCGATTACGCGGTGGTCGACAGCGTGTTCTCCATCGAACGACCGCCCGGAGGCTAGGCCATGTCGCTGCCGCCGCTCCGCGAAGCCGAGGAGGAAGAGGAGCGCAGGCGCCAGCGCCTAGCCCGGATCGTACGCGTGAGCATGATCGTCATCCTCGGCGGATGCGCCCTGTGGCTGGTGCTGGAGCTCGACAAGGCGCGGCGCGCGCAGAATTGCCTCGAATCCGGCAGCCGGAAATGCGCGATCATCCAGACGCGGTGAGGCGGCGCGGGCGGCGTTCCACGGCGTCATGGCGAGCGGAGCGAAGCCATCCAGCGCTGCGGGTTGCTTGGCTGGCCGAAGCGAGGGCCGAAGGCTGGGTTGCTTCGCTTCGCTCGCCATGACGGCGACTGGCGCCGGTGCCCGCCCTCTTAGCGAAGCCGCGCCAGCAACCTTTCGGCACGCTTGAGGTGCGGCAGGTCGATCATCTCGCCGTCGATGCCGATGACGCCCAGGTCCGGGTTGGCGTCGAAGGCCGCCTTGATGGCCCGGGCGCGCTGGACCGCTTCGGCGGAAGGCGTGAAGGCTGCGTTGATGATCTCGATCTGGGCCGGATGGATGGCCATCTTGCCGACGAACCCGTCGCGCCGCGCGGCTTCGCACTCGGCCTTCAACCCGTCGGCGTCGCGGAAGGCCGTGTAGACCGAATCGATGGCGTCGACCTCGGCGCTGGCCGCGCCCATCAGGGTCAGCGCGCGCGCCAGGCGATAGGGGTCGGCGTAGCTGCCGTCGGTCAGCCGGTTCGCCTCGGCGCCGAGATCGGCAGACAGGTCCTCGCCGCCCCAGGTCAGCGCGATCAGCCGGTGCGACGCCCCGCCATAGGTGCCGAGCTGGAACACGCCGCGCGCCGTTTCGGTGGCGATGGCCACGATCTTCACCGCGCCGTCGGCAAGGTCGTGCTCAGCCTCGCGCACGGCGATCTTGGCGCCCAGATGCTGGACGCTCATGCCGCCCTCCGCCTTGGGCAGCATCACCGCATCGGGGGCTCCCGCCAGCACGCCGTCGAGGTCTGCGTCTGTGAGGCCAGTGGCCAGGGCGTTGACCCGCACGATCAGACGGGGGCGGCCGGCGCGGGACGCGTTGTCGGCCAGGAAGGCGCGCGCGATGGCGCGAGCCGCTGGCTTCGCCGCCAACGCCACGGAGTCCTCGAGATCGATGATGACGGCATCCGCGCCGGAGGCGAGAGCCTTCTCGAGCTTCTTCTCATTGTCGGCCGGGGCGAAAAGCAGGGAGCGCATGGCGTCAGGCCGGCCGCTTGCGCATGAAGGCCTGCCGGCGGCACTCCGCCACCAGCACGCCGTCCTGCCGGTAGGCGCGGTGGATGAAGTCGACGATGCCCGCATCCGGCCGCGATTTCGATTCGCGCTTGCCGGCGATCTCCGTGGTGCAATTGACCGTGTCGCCTTCGAACAGGGGGGCGGGGAACTTGACGTCGCTCATGCCGAGATTGGCGATCGTCGTGCCGACGGTCGTGTCGTTGACCGAGATGCCGATCATCAGGCCGAGCGTGAACAGGGAGTTCATGAGCGGCTTGCCCCATTCCGTCTCGGTCGCGCAGAAATGAGCGTCGATGTGCAGCGGCTGCGGATTCAGCGTCATGTTGGAGAACAGCATGTTGTCCATCTGCGTGACCGTGCGGGTCAGGCGATGGCGGATGACGGCGCCGATCTCGAAATCCTCGAAGTAGAGGCCCCCGCGCCAATGGCGCTGTCCGTCCCGATTCTCGTCCATGTCGCACGGTCCCGTTTCGGCACGAGGGCGGCCTCGCGCGGATTAACGCTTCGCTTACCATAATCGGCGCATCGTGAGACAGGCGGCGAAGGCGGGAAAGTCCCGTCCAGCAGCCACTTATCCCCGAGCGCCCGCACGCATGTTCCTGTTCCGCACCAGCGCCCCGAGCGAAGCCACGCCGGCCACACCGGTGATGCAGGCGATCCGGCAGGGCGCGGACCGCACGGGCACCGATTTCGATTACCTCGTCAGGACGGCGCAGCGCGAATCTTCGCTCGACCCCCAGGCCAAGGCGCGCACCTCCAGCGCCAGCGGCCTGTTCCAGTTCATCGAGCAGACCTGGCTCTCCATGGTGCGCAGCGAGGGCGCGCGCCATGGCCTCGACGATCAGGCCAAGTCCATCCAGCAGGGCGCGGATGGCCGGCTCGTCGTGCCCGATCCGAAGGCGCGCGAACAGATCATGGCGCTCAGGCACGACCCTGAAGTGGCCGCGACGATGGCGGGCGCCTTCACCCAGCGCAACCGCGAGCAGCTGATGGGCGCGCTCGGGCGCGAGCCCACGGGAGGCGAGCTCTACATCGCCCATGTGCTGGGCGCGCGCGGCGCGACAGAGCTGATCGGCGCGGCGCAGTCCGCCCCGCAGCGCAGCGCGGCCAAGGACTTTCCGGAGGCCGCGGCCGCGAACCGCCCGATCTTCTTCGACAAGTCCGGCCGGGCGCGCAGCATGGCCGAGGTCTATGCGAGCCTGTCCGCCGCCCATGCCGACATCGCCCGCGCCGTGGGCAGCGCTCCGGCAGCAGGCGAGCCTTCAGGCCAGCCGCGTGGGCTGTTCGCCACGCGCACGGGCTCGAGCCCGGTGTCGGAGGCCGTCGCCAGGCTGTGGACGGGGCGCGCCCGCATCCAGCTTGCCTCGCTGGAGCCGCAGCAGCGCTTCTTCCCCAGCGGCGACGGGCAGGCCGCGATGGATGCGGCGGCGCCGGCCGAAGCCGACAAGCCCGCTCTCCGCCAGGTCAGCGCCCCGACCCCGCCCGAGCGGCCGCTCGACCTCGCTGCGCCCGATGCCGGCCGTTCCCGGACGCGGCGCAGCCACAAGCCGCTCGACCTCAACGCCTTCCTCAGGGCGGACGTCGCGCGATGATCGTCCGCCGCTTCCTCCTCTGGGCCCGCACCGCCGGCGCCACCGAACGCGCCGCGGCCGTGCGCGTGCTGGCCGAAGCCTATGTGCGCGGGCTGATGTCGGCCGAGGATCGCGCCGACGCCGAAACCGCCATGCTGTCCCTGCTGGACGATCCGTCGGCCCTGGTGCGACGGACGCTCGCCGAGACGATCGCGGCCGAGCAGGCGCCCCGCGCGGTCATCCTCGGGCTGGCGCAGGACCAGCCGGACATCGCCGCCCTCGTGCTCGCGGCCTCGCCCATGCTGCGCGAGCCGGATCTGGTCGACGCCGTGGCCATCGGAAACGAGCTGTGCCAGAGCGCGGTTGCGCGCCGGAACGGCATCTCGCCCGCGCTGGCCGCCGCGATCGTCGAGGTGGGCTGCAAGGAGGCCGTCCGGGCGCTGCTCGACAACATCGACGCCGAGATCGCGGAAGGCACGTTTGCGAGGGCCGCCGAACGGTTCGGCTCGGAAGGTCTGGTGCGCGAGGCGCTGATCGGCCGCGAGGACTTGCCGGCGGCGATCCGCCATCAGCTGGCCGTGCATCTTGCGGCGCAGCTCTCGGCCTGGGCCGGGCAGTGCGGGCTCATGAGCCAGGAGCGGGCCGAACGCGCCATGCGCGATTCGACCGAGAAGGTCGCGGTGCAGCTCGCCCATGAAGCCCAGGGCGAAGAGCACGACCTCGAGGCGCTCGTCGCGCAGCTGAGGAGCACCGACCGGCTGACGCCGGGGCTGATCCTGCGTTCGCTGCTGAGCGGCGAGACGGCCTTGGCCGAGACCGCGCTGGCCCAGCTCGCCGGCATGCCCACGGCGCGCGCCGCCAACATCCTCCATGACCGCCGCGGGGCGGGCGTCGCGGCGCTGTGCCGGAAAGCGCGCATCCCCGAGGCCATCGTGCCGGCCATCGTGGCCGCCGCCGAAGCCGTCCGCGAGGTCGGCGCGCCGCTTCATGCCGGGCTCAGGGCGCGCACCGCGCGGCGGATCATCGAGCGCGTGCTGATCGCCTGCGATGCCTCGGTTGCGGGCGACAATGCCGCGCTGATGGCGCTGCTGCGCCGCTTCGAGGCGGAGGCGGCGCGCGAGGAGGCCCAGGAAATCGCCCAGCGCCTGGCCGACGACGCCGCGCTCCAGGCCTTGCGCCAGATCGATCCCGACCTCACGCTGCTTGAGCACGAGCCGGGCGCGCGCCTCGCGGCGTGAACCCGCTCAGCGGTTGTTCTGGCCGCGCAGGGCCTGACGGATCAGCCCGTCGCCGAGCTTCTCCAGCTCCTTGATCATCTGCACGCCGAGGGGATGGTCGTCGATGTTGACGTTGTCCCGGATGATGACCTTGATGGCCTGCACATGCGCCTCGATGACGTGCAGCGGCACGCTTTCGATCGCGTCCATCAGCTTGCAGAGCTCGTCCGCCGCGCGGCCCGCCAGAGGGAATCCGAAGGTCGCGGCCTGCCCGCGCATGTCGTGCGCCTTGCGGAAAAGCTGCGTCTTGGCATGGGGTTGGCCCTGCTGATAGGCGAGCCACGCCGCCTCCATGTCGGCGAACTCGCTGGCCATCCAGGCAGGAAACTCCTGCTTCAGCGTGGCGAGGTTGCGCTCCGCCTCCTGGATCTGGCGGTCCACATCCTTGGCCGAGCCGCTGGTGTAGGCGCGCTCGGTCAGCTCGCGCACGGGTTCGATGACGGAGTGGTCCGAATGCGTGACCGATTTGGGCGTGTCGCCCCATTCAGTCCGGTTCGTCATTGCCTGTGCCTCGCCTTCTCGATCAGAGCCCTTGGCTTGATGACTTCGGCATCCTCGCCCTTTCGGCGTTCGGGGCCGGTGTAGTTGTTGGCCGCGCCGCGCCGGCGGTCCGGGCCAAAGAACGTCTTGGTGCGGATGAACGGCCGCGGAAACGCGACGACCGTGAGAATCCTGTCGTAGAGGCCCTTCGACGAGATCGGCTTGACCAGAAACTCGGTGACGCCGGCCTCACGGGCCATGACGACGCGGCGCTTCTCGGAATGGCCGGTGATCATGATGACCGGAGCGAAAGGGTTCACGCTCGTGGTCGGTTGGCGGATCATGCGGGTCACCTCCAGCCCGTCGAGGATGGGCATCTCCCAGTCGACGATGACGATGTCGGGCGAGTAGGTCATGAAGATCTCGAGCCCCGCCGCACCGTCATCCGCCTCGAGCACCTCTCGCGCGCCGAAGCCGTGAAGCAACGCCTTGAGCACCTTCCGCATGTAGGTGTTGTCGTCGATGATCAGGAAGCGGAGCTTGGTGAAATCGACGCGCATTGTCACTTCGCCTGCAGGCGCTGGGTGCTGTGATCAGGAACGCACGCCGGGCTTGCCCAAAGGATAGGGCTGATTAGTAACCAAACTGTTCGCGCAGGATGCGCTCGTCCAGGCTGTGGCCCGGGTCATGCATCATCAGAAGATCAGTGGCGTGATCCATGGCGATGTCGACGCGGACCACGTCGTCAACCTGCGTGTGGTCGGCGACAGCGTTGACCGGCCGCTTGTCCGCCTCCAGCACCTCGACCGTTACGCGCGCGCGGTCCGGCAGGAGCGCCCCGCGCCAGCGCCGGGGCCGGAAGGCGGAGATGGGCGTCAGCGCCATCAGCGTCGCGTTGAGCGGCAGGATGGGGCCGTTGGCCGAGAGATTGTAGGCCGTGGAGCCCGCCGGGGTCGCCAGCAGCACGCCATCTGCGACCAGCTCCGCAAGGCGCTCCTTGCCGTCGACCCAGATCGAGAGCTTGGCCGCCTGATAGGAACGGCGCAGCAGGTGCACCTCGTTGATCGCCCGCGCCTCGTGGACCTTCCCGGCCCGGTCGGTCGCGGTCATCTGCAGCGGGTGGACGATCGAGATCTCGGCGGCGCGGAGGCGCTCGACCAGCCCCTCGAGCCTGAACTCGTTCATCAGGAACCCGACCGTGCCGCGGTGCATGCCGTAAATCGGCTTCGAGACCCCGGCATCGTTCATGAAGCGGTGCAGCGTCTGCAGCATCATGCCGTCGCCGCCGAGCGCCACGATGACGTCCGCATCCTCGGGCCGCGCGTCGCCATACAGGGAAGCGAGCCGCGCCAGAGCCCCCTGCGCGTCCTCGGTGTCGCCGGCCACGAAGGCGATCTTCTCGATCGCGCCGCGCTGGAGCGGGGTCGGCATGCCGGCCGTGGCGAGCGCCAGCCTGGTCATGTGGGAGCGTTGATGCGCATGGTCCGCCTCGCGAAAACGCCGGGACCCTTGGGCCCCGGCGCGCGTCTTATAGCATGAAGTGGAGTACCCGGGTCCAGCCGGGCGCCACCCCTCTCGTCAGACCGACGAGGTCCACTGCACGGGCACGAGCTCGAAGCCGTTGCCGGCCTTGGCGATGAAGCCCGTGGCGGGGAAGGGCGCATGGTAGAAGTGCACCTGCGTCTTCTCGGCGGCGGCCATGTCGAGCATGCGCCGGCGGGTGGCGCGCGCCACGTCGGCATCCATGTCGAAGATGGCGGACCAATCCGGATTGCGCACGAACAGCGCCGGGTGGTTGGTCAGGTCGGCCATGAACATCAGCTTGCCCGTGCCGGACGAGATCATGTAGGCGCAATGACCCGGCGTGTGGCCGGGCGCCGCCACCGAGGTGATGCCGGGGGCGACTTCGGCGCCGGGCTGGATCTGCTTCACGTTGGCCGCGATGGGGCCGAAGACGCGCCGCACGCCCTGGAAGGCGCCGCGCATGGCCTCGGGGGCCGCGCCCATGCGGGCATCGTCCATCCAGAAGGCCCATTCCGGAGCCGGGACGATGATCTCGGCATTGGGGAAGGTCAGCGTGCCGTCCTTGAGGCGCAGGCCATTGATGTGGTCGCCATGGAAATGGCTGAACACGACGCGGTTGACCTGCTCGGGCGTGAAGCCGGCGGCGCGGAAGTTGCGCATCCAGACGCCGGAGGTGGGAGCGCCGGAATCGCCGTTGCCGGTGTCGAGCAGGGTGAGTTGCGCGCCGTTCTGGACGACAAGCGTGGTGAAGCTGATGCTCAGCGCGTCGGTCGGCAGGAAGGCGGCGGACATCGCGGCCTGCACGGCGGAGAGCTCTGCATTACGGATGAAGCCTTCGAGCGGACGGCGGGCGAAGCCGTCATTGATCGCGGTGACGATCATGTCGCCGATCTTGTAGCGATAGAAGCCGGGAGCCTGGGCGGGCGCTGCAGCCTGGGCGAGAGCCGGAGCAGGCGCCGCGATGCCGGTGGCGGCAACGGTGGCGGCAGCGGCAGCAGTCATGAAAGCCTCACGGCGCGACAGATCGATCATCGGGTTCCTCCGGTCGTCAGTTTCTTGAAACAGATGTTTCGTTCGGGAGGGTAGGGCACGCGGGCGGCAATTCAACGCAAGCGGGCGGTGGTTCGATCACGCCTTCGCGAGATGCCGCGCACGTTCCTGTTTGCAAACGTGCAAATCGAAGGCAACTCAGCCGAACCGCTCCGGCCTGAACGGCGCGGGGTCGACGAAGACCGGCTCGCCAGTGATCATCTCGGCCACCATGCGGCCCGTGACCGGGCCAAGCGTCAGGCCGTGATGCGCATGGCCGAAGGCGAAGGTCAGGCCCTTGTGCCTGTGCGCCCGGCCGATCACCGGCATCATGTCGGGCGTGCACGGCCGCGCGCCCATCCACGGCTCGTCATCGAGCCGCTCGCCCAGCGGAAAGAAGGTCCGGGCGATGGGCTCGGCGCGCGCGAGCTGCACAGGTGTCTTCGGCGCGTCGCGGCGGGCAAATTCGGCGCCAGTGGTCAACCTCACGCCCTTTGCCATCGGCGCGAGGAAATAGCCGCGCTCGTGATCGACGGTCGGATGGTTGAGCACGGCGTTGCCCTCGGGCCGGTAATGCATGTGGTAGCCGCGCTTCACGGCGAGGGGGAGACGGTAGCCGAGGCGGCGCGTGACGAGGTCCGCCCAGGGCCCGAGGCAGATCACGGCCTCGCGCGCCTTCACGACCTCGCCATG
>JAIXZF010000450.1 GCA_027489835.1 Hyphomicrobiales bacterium | reverse complement strand
TAGGCCTCGATCAGGCCGCCCATATCCTTGCGGAAGCGGTCCTTGTCCATCTTGTCCTTGGTCTTGACGTCCCAGAGACGGCAGGAATCGGGGCTGATCTCGTCCGCCACCACGATGCGCATCATCTCGCCTTCCCAGAGGCGGCCGCACTCGATCTTGAAGTCGACGAGGCGGATGCCGGCGCCGAGGAACAGGCCCGAGAGGAAGTCGTTGACGCGGATGGCGAGGGCCATGATGTCGTCGATCTCCTGCGGGGTGGCCCAGCCGAAGGCGGTGATGTGCTCCTCCGACACCATCGGATCGCCGAGCGCGTCATTCTTGTAGTAGAACTCGATGATCGAGCGCGGCAGCTGCGTGCCCTCCTCGATGCCGAGGCGCTTGGAGAGCGAGCCGGCCGCGATGTTGCGCACCACGACCTCGAGCGGGATGATCTCCACCTCGCGGATGAGCTGCTCGCGCATGTTGAGGCGGCGGATGAAATGGGTGGGCACACCCATGTCGTTCAGGTTCTGGAACATGAACTCGCTGATGCGGTTGTTCAGCACGCCCTTGCCGTCGATGACCTCGTGCTTCTGCGCATTGAAGGCGGTGGCGTCATCCTTGAAGTGCTGGATGAGCGTTCCCGGCTCGGGTCCCTCGTACAAGACCTTGGCCTTGCCCTCGTAGATGCGACGGCGACGATTCATGGCGTGACCTGTTGGCGTTGGAGGACGTCTCGGAAGCGGGAACGGCCACCGGCCCCCGCGCCGCGCCCCGGCCGAAGCGCGCGAGGTGGGCCCGAATTCCGATGTCCGGCTGGTGAAGTCCCCATCACGTCCCCATCACCTGGACTAGCTGGTTGATCGGACGGCCCGAGACGGGACGCGCAGGGCCGAAAACCCGTCCCGCGCATCGCTTTGATGCCCATATGGCGGTTTCGACGCCTGAGCGCAAGTTTTTGCGCGCGGGCCGCCCGGGCGCGCCAAAGCGGCGCTGGCGCAAGCGCCGCCACCCCGCTATATCGCGCTCGACCCTCACCTCAGGAGTTTCGCATGTCCGGCATGGATGACCGCAAGGACGCGTTCGAGAAGAAGTTCGCTCATGACGAGGAGCTTCAGTTCAAGGCCACCGCGCGCCGCAACAAGCTTCTGGGTCTGTGGGCCGCCGGCCAGCTCGGCAAGGCGGACGCGGAGGCGGACGCCTACGCCAAGAGCGTCATCATGGCCGACTTCGAGGAGGCCGGCGACGACGACGTGCTGCGCAAGATCAAGGCCGACCTCGCGGCAGGCGGCGTCGCTCTCAGCGATCACCAGATCCGCCGCACCATGGACGAGCTGATGGCCAGGGCCGTCGAGGAAATCCGCGCCAAGGGCTGAGCCCGCGGCCCGCCCCGCACGGGATGCATGACGCCCGGCCCCGAGCCGGGCGTTCCTTTTTGCGCTCCGGGCTGATTTGATGACCCCAAGACAAAGGCCGACAGACAGGCCTCTCGGGGGAAACCGTCCATGTCCAACATCTTCACCGATTTCGCCGCTTCGCTGCGCGGCGGCACGCCTGCCTACGCCGCCTTCATCGGCCTGCCCGACCCGCTGATCACCGAGGGGCTGCTGCGCGACGGCTTCGACACGGCCGTGATCGACATGCAGCACGGTCTGCACACCACCCAGTCGGTGATCCAGGCCATCGGCGCTGGGGCGGCCGCCGGCAAGCCGGTGTTCGTTCGCCCGCCCGTGGGCGACTTCGCCTTCGCCTCGCGCGCGCTCGACGCGGGCGCTGTCGGCATCGTCGCGCCGATGATCAACACCATCGACGACGCCCGGCGGCTCGCGGCCTACACCAAGTATCCGCCGCTGGGCGAGCGCAGCTGGGGTCCCTACCGCGCGACGGGGCTGACCGGGCTGCAGATGGGCGACTACCTCAAGGCGGCCAACGACATCACCATGACGCTGGCCATGGTCGAGACGCGCGAGGCGCTGGACATCCTCGACGACATCCTCTCGGTGCCCGGCATCGACGGCGTCTTCGTGGGCCCGTCCGATCTCTCGATCGCGTTGTCGAACGGCGCTCATGTCGACCAGTTCCACCCCGACGTGGACGCCGCGCTCACCCATGTCGCGCAGCGGGCGCGGGCGCATGGCAAGATCGCGAGCTGCTTCTCCATGACGGGGGCGCGGGCCGCGGAGATGATCGGACGCGGCTACCACATGTCGTCGATCGCCACCGACCAGGTGCTGCTGCGCAATGCGGCCAAGGCCGAGATCGCGGCGGCGCGCGGGGCGCACAAGCCCGGCGCGGCGAAGAGCTACTGAGCGGACGAGGCGCGCCGTTCGGCGAGCGCGCCATCCGCCTCGCGCCTCAGGGCGCGAGCCGCGGCTTCCGGGTCGGGCGCGCCGGCGATGGCCGCCACGACCGCGACGCCGTCGGCGCCGGCCGCGATGCAGGCCCGCGCATGGCCGGGCCCGATGCCGCCGATGGCCACGATCGGCTTTTGCGTGGCGCGGACGCAGAGGCGCAGCCCGTCGAGGCCCATCGGCTCGGCCGCGTCCGGCTTGACGCCGCGCGACATCACGGGGCCGACGCCCAGATGATCCACCATGTCCCAGGGCACATGCGCCATCTGGTCCGGATGGTCGATCGACAGGCCGATCACCGCGTCCGGCCCCAGGATGAGGCGCGCCGTTGCGGCCGGAAGGTCGCCCTGCCCGACATGCACTCCGGCCGCCCCGATCGCGAGCGCGACGTCCGGCCGATCGTTGACGATGAGCGGAACGCCGGATGGGGCGAGGGCCGCCATGAGGGCGCGGCCCTGTTCCACGAGCTTGCCCGCCTTGGCCTCGGGGTCACGGAGCTGGATGAGGGTCGCGCCGCCCCTCACGGCGGCGAGGACGGTCTCGACCAGCCCGCGCGTCGCCGAGAGCGGCGCGTCGGTGACATGGTAGAGCAGGAGGTCGACCGGGGCCTTCGGCATCGCTTCACTCCGCCAGCGCATCGATGAGGGCGACGGCGAAGGAGCCCGGGCCGGCCGAGCGGCGCGCCGCGCCTGCAGCGGCCGCCTTCATCGCGGAGAGCGCCGCATGCGCCGCAGGGCCGGGCTCCGCCACGGCGAGGCAGGCGCCGACCAGCGCCGTCGCGATGCAGCCGGTGCCGGTGACGCGCTGGCTGAGGGGATCGCCGCCCGCGAT
Organism: Hyphomicrobiales bacterium; assembly: GCA_027489835.1. GTDB lineage: Bacteria > Pseudomonadota > Alphaproteobacteria > Rhizobiales > Beijerinckiaceae > Allobosea. The sequence continues at coordinate 16,880 of JAIXZF010000450.1, read as the reverse complement.
CGCCGTCGCCTCCTCGCCCAAGACCACGTAGTCGACGGCACCGGTCAGCGCCACGACCGCGCCGGTGGCGGCGGACAGCCGCCTCGCGGCATCGACGGCCGCCTCGCTGGCGGCGAGCGAATCGACGCCGCGCTGGCCTCCGGCCTGGCCTGCGAGCGCCAGCACCTCGCCGGCATTGGCGCGGATCACCGACGGGCGGAAGGCCAGGAGGCGCGCGCAGACCTCCGTGCGGTAAGCGGTGGCCCCGACGCCGACCGGATCGAGCGTCCAGGGCAGGCCGAGCGCCTGCGCACGGGCGGCCGCCTTCTCCATGCCGGCGACGAAGGTGGCGTCGAGCGTGCCGATGTTGATGACGAGCGCCCTGGCGAGCGCAGCAAACTCGGCCGCCTCCTCGGGCGCATGGACCATCGCGGGCGAGGCGCCGAAGGCCAGCAGCGCGTTGGCCGTGACGTTCATCGTCACATGGTTCGCGATGTTGTGGACCAGCGGGGTCGCGGCCCTCACCCTGGCGCGGACGGCCAGCCACGCAGCGTCCGATGAACGGTCTTCGACCATGATACCATCCCTCCGCCGGCATGACCCGGATCAGGTTCGCAGGGTCCGGCGCGATCGCCGTCTCAGCCCTCGCGGGCGCCCCTTGGATGGAGTCAAGGCTAGCCGCGGCCCCGGTCGAACGCAAGGGAGCGCGGCCGAAGGGGGCGGGCCGCCCAAGCTTGCGGCGCTGGCGGAGCGACTGACATGAAACCTACATCGAGGCGTCATCCAGCCGTCGCGGGCGGGCCCTAGGGGTCGCCCGGCAACAGGTGGAGCGCGGGATGCTGGTTCTGGACAAGGTCAGCCGTCGGTTCGGGGACAAGCGCGCGGTGAGCGATGTCTCGCTCCAGATCGAGCCCGGCAGCTTCGTCGGCGTCATCGGACGGTCCGGCGCCGGCAAGTCGACGCTGCTGAGGATGATCAACCGCCTGCTCGACATTTCCAGCGGCTCGATGAGCTGGAACGGGCGTGACGTCGCCTCGCTCAGGGGCGCCGAGCTGAGGGCCTGGCGGATGCGCTGCGCCATGGTGTTCCAGCAGTTCAACATCGTCGGTCGCCTCGACGTCATGACCAACGTGCTGATGGGCCGGCTCAACCACACGAGCCAGGCGCGCTCGCTTCTCAAGCTGTGGAGCGCCGAGGACAAGGCGATCGCGCTCTCCGCGCTCGAGATGTTCGACATGACCGCGCTCGCCGCCCAGCGCGCGGAGCAGCTGTCCGGCGGCCAGCAGCAGCGCGTGGCGATCGCCCGCGCCCTGGTGCAGGAGCCCGAGATCATCCTCGCCGACGAGCCGATCGCCTCGCTCGACCCGCGCAACACCAAGCTGGTGATGGACAGCCTGCTGCGGCTCAACCGGCATTTCGGCATCACCGTGATCTGCAACCTGCACGATCTCGACATCGCCAAGGAGTACTGCACCCGGCTCATCGGCATGGCGGATGGCCGCATCGTCTTCGACGACGTGCCGGAAGCGCTCGACGAGCATGCCGCGCGCGAGCTTTACGGCCTCGAGGCGCACGAAGCGATGGCCGGGCTTCCGCCCGCGATGATCGGCGGCGGCCTCGTGCCGGCCCACGCCGCGGCCTGAAACGGCCTCCAGCCTGAGCACGACCCTGAACCTTCGCCTGACCGAACCCAACAGGAGCCAACGATGATCAACCGCCGCCTCATGCTCGGCCTCGCCGCCGGCCTTGCCACGCTCACCGGCGCCAGCGCCGCCTTCGCGCAGGACTGGAAGGCGCGCTTTCCCGAGCTCGTCTATGCCGTCGTTCCGGCCGAGAACGCCTCGGGCGTGACCGAGCGCATGGGCCCGTGGATGGAATACCTGTCGAAGGAGCTCGGCGTGAAGGTGACGCTGCGCATCGCCTCCGACTACGCCGCCGTGATCGAAGGCCAGCGCGCCGGAACGATCCACATCGGCGATTACGGCCCCTCGTCCTATGTCCGCGCCCATACGGTCACGAATGGCGGCGTCGATGCCTTCGCCTCGATGCGGGCCCAGGACGGGTCCACCGGGTATTTCTCCGTCGCCTATGCCCGCAAGGGCGACGCCGGCACCAAGATCGAGGACTTCCGCGGCAAGAATCTTTGCCTCGTCGACCCCAATTCAACCTCGGGCAACAACGTCCCGCTGTACAGCTTCAGCAAGCTGAACATCGAGCCGGAGCGCTTCTTCGCCAAGGTGGTCAACGCCGGCAGCCACGAGAACGCCGTGATGGCGCTGCAGCAGGGCACATGCGACGTGGCCTTCAACTGGTGGAACTCGGAAACCGACAGCAACCTGACCCGAATGGCCAACAAGGGCATGGTGAAGGCCGACGACTTCAAGATCGTCTTCCGCTCAGACAAGATCCCCGGCTCGCCCTACGCTTACCTGACCTCGCTGCCCGCCGACCTGAAGGCCGCGATCCGGCAGGCCTTCTTCGACGCGCCGACCAAGGGCAAGGCGGCGTTCGACCGACTGTCGGACGGCAAGTCGCCCGGCTTCGCGCCTGCGCAGCACGCCGATTACCGGGTCACGGTCGAGCTCCAGAAGTTCGTCGACGACCTGCGCAAGAAGCGCGGCTCCTGAACCCGCTCCCTCGTTGACGGACGCCGCCGCCTGCGGCGGCGTCCTTGCCTTTCCTGCGGCCTTCAAGCCGCATTCCCGTGAGTTTCCATGGCCAGCGCCATTGTCCGCCTCCCTGACGCGCAGCTTCACCAGCTGTCGGCGGGCTACCGCGCCGAGCTCGCAGCCCGGCGGCGCACGACGCTCATCGGCGCCGCGGTCCTCGCGGGCTGCGCCATCCTGGCCGGCTGGGTGGCGGAGGTCGACGCCGCGAAATTCGCCGCCAACGTCCATCGCTTCGCCGACTACATCGGCCGGATCTTCATCCTCGACAACGGGCGCCATGTCCTGACCGATGTGGGCGAGTGGTTCTGGGGTCTCGGCCGCTGGACCCGGCAGCTGGTCGACACGCTGCTGATCGCCTATCTCGGCACGCTGCTCGGCGCGATCTGCGCCTTCTTCCTGTGCTTCGCCGCGGCGGTGAACCTGACGGCCAACCCCGCCAAGCGCTTCTTCGCGCGGCGCTTCCTCGAATTCTGCCGCACGGTCCCCGAGATCGTGTTCGCGCTGATCTTCGTCGTCGCCTTTGGCCTCGGCCCGGTGCCCGGCGTCCTCGCGATCCTGATCCACACCGCCGGCGCGCTGGGCAAGCTGTTCGCCGAGGTCGTCGAGAACATCGACATGAAGCCGGTCGAGGGCGTGATCGCCTCCGGCGGCACGCGCTGGCAGGCCATCCGCTACGCCGTGGTGCCGCAGGTGCTGCCCAATTTCGCGAGCTACGCGCTGCTGCGCTTCGAGATCAACGTGCGCGGCGCCTCCGTGATGGGCTTCGTCGGCGCAGGCGGCATCGGACAGGACCTGATCGAGGCGATCCGCAAATTCTACTATTCGGACGTCTCCGCGATCCTTTTGCTGATCATCGCCGCCGTGATGGTCATCGACATGGTCACCGAGCGCATCCGCCATGGGCTCCTCACGCGCGAACAGGGCCGGACATGAGCGCTCCTTCGAAGCCCGTCCTGTTCCCGGACCAGTCCGGCGTCAAGCTCAGGCATGCGCAGCTGATCGCGGGCTCGGCGCGCGGGAGGCTGACGACGGCCGCCGTGATCGCGCTGATCGTCGGCGTCGCCCTGTTCGCCCTGCTCAGGCTCGACTTCTCGGTGGCGCGGCTGGGCTCGGGCCTCGCGCAGCTCGGGGTCTTCCTCGGGCTGATGGTGCCGCCCACGCCGGGCACGCAGCTCATGCAGCTGGTCAAGGCGCTGGCCGAGACCGTGGCGATCGCCTTCCTCGGCACGCTGCTCGCCGCGATCCTTGCGGCGCCGCTGGGCTTCCTCGCCGCGCGCAACGTGATGACGAACCGCATCGTTCAGTTCGTGACGCGGCGCTTTTCGGATTCGATCCGCGGCGTCGACACGTTGATCTGGGCGCTGATCTGGATCAACGTGGTCGGCCTCGGCCCTTTCGCCGGCGTGCTGGCCATCATGACGAGCGACATCGGTTCCTTCTCGAAGCTCTATTCCGAGGCGATCGAGGCCGTGGACCGCAGGCCGGCCGAAGGGGTCATCTCCACGGGCGGCTCGAAATGGCACGCCATCCGCTTCGGGATCATCCCGCAGGTGATGCCGGTGCTGCTCAGCCAGGTGCTGTACTACTTCGAGTCCAACACCCGCTCGGCCACAATCATCGGCATCGTGGGAGCAGGCGGCATCGGGCTTTTCCTCGCCGAGACGATCCGCACCTATGACTGGGACAAGGTGGCGTTCATCATCCTGATGATCTTGGCCACGGTCGCGGCGATCGACCACGTCTCGTCCCGGCTGAGGCTGTCCATCGTCGGGCAGAGGGCGGGCTCGCTGTGACGACGCTCGCCCCGCTGACCCGTAGGCCCGGCGCCAGAACCCTGCCGGACACACGCGCATGACCGAGACCCTCCATCCCGAACTCGCGGCACGTCGGCGCGCGATGGGCCTCATGGCCCGCGCCACGGAGGCCGAGCTCGACGCCCCGATCGCGGCGCTCTGGCCCGACCATGGCGCGCGGGACCTCAAGCCGGCCGAGATCGGCCTCGTCATGCTGCGGGGCCGCACCGGCGGCGACGGCGCGCCCTTCAACCTCGGGGAAGCCAGCATCACCCGCGCGGTCGTCGAGCTGCCCGGCGGGGAACGCGGCTTCGGCCATGTGCTGGGCCGCTCGAAGCGCCGGGCGCGGCTCGCCGCCATCGCCGATGCGCTGTGGCAGGCCCCGGCCTCTCGCGCCAGCGTCGAGGCCGCGCTGCTCGCGCCGGTGGCGGCGCGTCTTGCGGCGGACAAGGCCCGCATCGCCTCCGAGACGGCCGCGACGCGGGTCGATTTCTTCACCCTCGTGCGCGGGGAGGATGCGCGATGACGCCGCCAAGGCTCGAGGCCGGCTTCGCCGACCCGGTGATCGAGGGACAGGCCGCCTTCCGCGCCACCATGGACGCCATGGCGCGGCCGGGGCGCATCGTCGTGCTGCCCGGCGTGCGGACCGCACCCGAAGGGCTCGCTCCGGCCGCCTGCGCCGCCATCCTGGCGCTCTGCGATTTCGAGACGCCGCTATGGCTCTCGCCGGCCATGGCGGCGCATGGGCCCTATCTGCGCTTCCACACCGGCGCGCCGCTGACCGCGGACGTGGCGGCCGCCGCCTTCGCCCTGGTCGACGCGGCGCAGGACGGGATCGACCTCGCCCGCTTCGCGCAGGGCGTGCCCGCCTATCCCGACCGCTCCGCCACGATCGTCGCGCAGATGCCGAGCCTGCGGGACGGCGCGCCGCTCGTGATCGCGGGCCCCGGCATCGCGGCCACCCAGGACATGCGGGTCGCGGGCCTGCCGGCCGATTTCGCGCGGCAATGGGCCGCCAACCGCGCATCCTTCCCGCTCGGCGTCGATCTCATCCTCGCCGCGGGCGACGAGGCGCTGGCGCTGCCGCGCAGCGCCCGGATCATCGAGGGGAATGGCTGATGTATGTCGCGGTGAAGGGCGGCGAGCGGGCCATCGACAACGCGCACCGGCTGCTGGCCGAGGCGCGGCGGGGCGACCGCTCGGTGCCGGAGATCGGCACGGCGCAGATCCGCGAGCAGCTCTCGCTCGCGGTCGACCGGGTCATGACGGAGGGCTCGCTGCTCGACCGCGACCTCGCGGCCCTGGCCATCAAGCAGGCGCGCGGCGACCTGATCGAGGCGATCTTCCTCGTCCGCGCCTACCGCACGACGCTGCCGCGCTTCGGCCACTCGGAGCCGCTGGACACCGCCGCCATGCAGGTGCGCCGGCGCATCTCGGCCACCTACAAGGACCTGCCCGGCGGGCAGGTGCTCGGGCCGACCTTCGACTACACGCACCGTCTGCTCGACTTCGCGCTGGAGGCCGAGGGCGACGGGCAGGGCGAGCCCGCGCGCCCTGCCACCGCGCCCGCCGATCCGGACCAGCCCATGCCGCGCGTGACGGACATCATCGGCGGGGAAGACCTGATCGAGCGCAATCCGCCGCAGGAGGCCGGCGCGCCGGTCGGCGACCTCACGCGCGATCCGCTCAATTTCCCCGCCGCGCGGGATTTGCGCCTGCAGAACCTCGCCCGCGGCGACGAGGGCTTCCTGCTCGCGCTCGCCTACTCGACGCAGCGCGGCTACGGGCGCACGCATCCCTTCGTCGGCGAGATCAGGCTTGGCGAGGTCGAGGTCGAGATGGTCGTCGAGGAGCTCGGCTTCGCCGTGCCGCTCGGCGACATCACCGTCACCGAGTGCCAGATGGTCAACCAGTTCAAGGGCTCCGCGGTCGATCCGCCGCGGTTCACGCGCGGCTACGGTCTCGGCTTCGGCCATTGCGAGCGCAAGGCCATGTCGATGGCGCTGGTGGACCGCTCCTTGCGGGCCGACGCCTTCGAGGAGGAGCGCAAGGGGCCCGCGCAGGACGAGGAGTTCGTGCTGTCGCATTCCGACAACGTGCAGGCGACGGGCTTCGTCGAGCATCTGAAGCTGCCGCATTACGTGGACTTCCAGGCCGAGCTCGCCTTCATCCGGCAGATGCGGGCGGAGCAGGCCGCGCGGCCCGAGACGGAGGCGGCGGAATGACCGACAACCCCTACAACTTCGCCTATCTCGACGAGCAGACGAAGCGGATGATCCGCCGCGCCATCCTGAAGGCCGTCGCCATCCCGGGCTACCAGGTGCCGTTCGCGAGCCGCGAGATGCCGATGCCCTATGGCTGGGGCACGGGCGGCGTCCAGGTCACGGCCGCGATCCTCGGGCCGAAGGACGTGCTCAAGGTCATCGACCAGGGCGCCGACGACACGACCAACGCTGTCTCGATCCGCGCCTTCTTCGCCAAAACCGCCGGGGTCCAGACGACCACGGCGACCGCGGAGGCGACGATCATCCAGACGCGCCACCGCATCCCCGAGGCGCCGCTCGGCGAGGACCAGGTGCTCGTCTATCAGGTGCCGATCCCCGAGCCGCTGCGTTTCCTCGAGCCGCGCGAGACCGAGACCCGAACGATGCACGCGCTCTCCGAATACGGGCTGATGCACGTGAAGCTTTACGAGGACATCGCGCGGTTCGGCCACATCGCCACGAGCTACGCCTACCCGGTCGAGGTGGCGGGGCGCTACGTGATGGACCCCTCGCCGATCCCGAAGTTCGACAATCCCAAGATGGACGACTGCCCCGCCCTGCAACTGTTCGGCGCGGGCCGCGAAAAGCGCATCTACGCCATCCCCCCGCATACGCGCGTCGTCTCGCTCGACTTCGACGACCATCCGTTCGAGCGCAACCGCTTCTCGCAGCCCTGCGCCCTGTGCGGGGCGGGGGACAGCTATCTCGACGAGGTGGTGACGGACGATCGCGGCGGGCGCCTGTTCGTGTGCTCGGACACCGATTACTGCGAAGGCCGGCGCGAGGCGGGCCATCGCGGCCATCAGCCCGGCGGGCCGGAGCGCAAGGAGGCCGCGGAATGACAGCGCCCGACGCATTGCTGGAGGCCAGGGGCCTCGCCAAGTCCTATGGCGGGCGGATGGCATGCGCCGGGGTCTCGCTCGCCATCCGCGAGGGCGAGGTGCTCGCGGTGGTCGGCGAGTCGGGCTCCGGCAAGTCGACGCTGCTCAACATGCTGGCGGGCCGGCTCGCGCCCGATGCCGGCGAGGTGCACTACCGGATGCGCGACGGCGTCATGCGCGACATGGCGCGGCTTAGCGAGGCCGAGCGCCGCGTGCTGATGCGGACCGACTGGGGCTTCGTGCACCAGGACGCGGCGCAGGGCCTGCGCATGAACGTCTCGGCCGGCGGCAACATCGGCGAGCGCCTGATGGCGATCGGCGGCCGGCATTACGGCGACATCCGCGCCAAGGCCGCGACCTGGCTCACGCGCGTCGAGATCGGCGTCGACCGCATCGACGACAAGCCCACGGCCTATTCGGGCGGCATGCGCCAGAGGCTGCAGATTGCGCGCAACCTCGTCACGAGCCCGCGGCTGGTGTTCATGGACGAGCCGACGGGCGGGCTCGACGTGTCGGTGCAGGCGCGCCTGCTCGACCTGATCCGGGGCCTCTCGGCCGATCTCGGCCTCGCGGTGATCCTGGTCACGCACGACCTCGCCGTGGCGCGTCTGCTCTCCCACCGCATCCTGGTGATGAAGGGCGGGGCCGTGATCGAGACGGGCCTGACCGACCGGGTGCTGGACGATCCGCAGGCGCCCTACACGCAGCTTCTCGTTTCCTCGGTGCTGGCGGCATGAGCGACCATCGCGATATGGCCGCGCTGCGGGTCGAGGGTCTCGGCAAGCGCTTCACGCTTCACCTGCATGGCGGGGCGCAGCTGCCCGTGGTGACGGGCGTGTCCTTCAGCGTCGCGGCGGGCGAGTGCGTGGTGCTCGGCGGGCCCTCCGGCGCGGGAAAATCCTCGATCCTCAAGATGATCTACGGCAACTACCTCGCCGGCGAGGGCTCCGTCATCGTGCGCCACGAGGGGCGCATGGTCGACATCGCGCAGGCCGAGCCGCATCTCGTGCTGGAGATCCGGCGCCGCACGATGGGCTATGTCAGCCAGTTCCTGCGCGTCATCCCCCGCGTGCCGGCCATCGACATCGTGGCCGAGCCGGCGCTCGCGGCCGGGCTCGACCGCGATGCGGCGCGCGCGCGGGCCAGGGAGCTCCTGACCCGGCTGAACCTGCCCGAGCGGCTCTGGCAGCTGCCTCCCGCCACCTTCTCGGGCGGCGAGCAGCAGCGCGTCAACATCGCGCGCGGCTTCGCGGGCGACCACGACATCCTGATCCTCGACGAGCCGACGGCCTCGCTCGACGCCGCCAACCGGCAGGCCGTCATCGGCCTGATCGGCGCGCGCAAGGCGCGTGGCGCAGCCTTCGTGGGCATCTTCCACGACGAGGAGGTGCGTGACCAGGCGGCGGACCGCATCATCGACGTCACGGCGTTCGCGCCACGGGCCGCCGCATGACCGCCGGCGCCGCACCCGCCGCGACGCGGCTTTCCGAGACGCCGCTGATCCATCCGACGGCGTCCGTCACCGCGAGCGAGATCGGCCGCTACACCGAGATCGCCGAGCGCTGCACGGTGTCGGAGAGCGTCCTCGGCGACTATTCCTACATGATGCGCGAATGCGAGGTCTGGGCCGCGCGCATCGGCAAGTTCGTCAACATCGCCAGCCATGTGCGGCTCAACGCCACCAACCACCCGGTCTGGCGACCGACGCTGCATCATTTCACCTACCGCGCCGGAGACTACTGGCCCGATGCGGAGCGCGAGGACAGCTTCTTCGACTGGCGGCGGGCCAACGGCGTCACCATCGGCCACGATGTCTGGATCGGCCATGGGGCGACCGTGCTGCCGGGCGTCAGCGTCGGCCATGGCGCGGTGATCGGGGCAGGGGCGGTGGTCAGCAAGGACGTGCCGGCCTGGACCATCGTCGGCGGCGTGCCCGCGCGCTTCATCCGCGCCCGCTTCGCGCCCGACATCGGCGCGCGGCTCGAGGCGCTGGCCTGGTGGGACTGGAGCCATGAGCGGCTGCGCGGCGCGCTCGAGGATTTCCGCCATCTCGCGATCGAAGACTTCCTCGACAAGCACGAGCCCAAGCCATGACAGCCCGCATCTTCGAGAACGCCCTTGTCGTGACGGGCGACGACATGTTCCACGGCTACGTCGCGGTCGAGGGCGGCGTCATCGTCGAGGCCGGGCCCGGCAAGGCGCCGGAGCGCGGCGAGGACATGGGCGGCGACTACCTGCTGCCGGGCCTCGTCGAGATCCACACCGACAATCTCGAGGCGCATTTCATGCCGCGCCCCAAGGTGCTGTGGCAGGTCGACAGCGCTGTCCAGGCCTATGACGGGCTGATCGCGACCTCCGGCATCACCACCGTGTTCGACAGCCTGCGCGTCGGAACAGACGAGTTCGAGACGCGCTCCGAGCTCGTCACGATGTCGATGCAGCTTGCAGGAGCGCTGGCGAGGGCGAAGGAAAGCGGCTCGCTGCGGGTGGACCATCTCGTCCATCTGCGCTGCGAGATCCCCGCTCCGGACGTGGTCGAGGCGCTCGACGCATTCATGGCGCGCCATCGCGTCGACCTGATCTCGCTGATGGACCACACCCCCGGCCAGCGACAGTTCCGCGACCTCGACAAGTACTTCACCTATTACGGCGGCAAGACCGGCAAGACCCTCGAGGAAGTCCGGGCGGTGGTGGCGCGGCGCCAGGAGATGGGCGCCCGGCGCGCCGCCCGGCACCGGCCCCTGGTGGTCGCGATGGCGCACGAGGCCGGCGTCGCGCTCGCGAGCCATGACGACACGACGCTAGAGGAGGTCCGCGAATCGATCGACCAGCGCGTCTCCATCGCCGAATTCCCCACCACGGTGGAGGCGGCGGAGGCCTCGCGGGACGCCGGGATGGCGACGGTGATGGGCGCGCCCAACGTCGTCCGCGGCGGCAGCCATTCGGGCAATGTCGCGGCCTCGACCCTGGCCGAGCAGGGCATCCTCGACATCCTGTCTTCGGATTACGTGCCCGGAAGCCTGCTCGTCGCGGCCTTCTCGCTCCGGGACGTGCCGGCCATGGGCGGGCTGCCCGGAGCCATCCGGCTCGTCAGCGCCAACCCGGCCAGCGCGACCGGGCTCGGCGACCGGGGCGAGATCGCACCCGGCAAGCGGGGCGACCTGATCAGGGTCAGGCTCGCCGGCGAGCAGCCGGTGGTGCGGGAAGTCTGGCGCCTGGGCCAGCGGGTCGCTTGAGGGCTATGTCCGTCCTGCCGCCCTCCATCGCCGGCGCAACTGGCGGCCGCGGTCCCGGCGTCTTCGTGGCCATCGCCGGGCCGAGCGGCGCCGGGAAGGACTCGCTGATCCGCGCGGGCCGCGAACGGCTCGCCGCCGATCCGCGCATCGTCTTCGCGCGGCGCGTCGTCACGCGCACGGCCGATGCCTCCGAGGAGCACGACACGCTCGATCCGGCGACGTTCCGGCAGCGGGCGGCGGCCGGCGCGTTCGCCCTGTGGTGGGAGGCGAACGGGCTGCTCTACGGATTGCCGGCCGCGATCCTGGCCGATCTCGCGACGGGGCGCATCGTCGTCGGCAACATCTCGCGCGACGTCATCGACGTCGCCCGCCGGCGATTCGCACGCACGCTGGTCGTGCACGTCACGGCGTCGGCCGAGGTGCTGACCGAACGCCTTGCCGCCCGTGGCCGCGAATCGGCCGACGAACGGGCGCAGCGGCTGTCGCGCTCGCTCCTGCGCGAGCAGGCCGTCGAGGCCGACGTCAGGATCGAGAACAATGGCGATCTTGCGGATGCAGCGGCCCGCCTGGCCGGCATCATCGCGGCGCTGACGGCCGGCCGGCCGGAGACGGCGGCGTGAGCGCGCGCCATGCCATCTACCTCGCGCCCGAGCCCGGCAGCGCGCTGTGGAGCTTCGGCTCGCGCGTCCTCGGCTACGATGCGGCCACGGGCGAGGACGTCGACGCATTCGCGCTGCCCGGCATCGACGCCGAACGGTGGCGCGCCATCGCGGCAAGGCCGCGCGGCTACGGCTTCCACGCCACGCTGAAGGCGCCGTTCCGCCTGGCCGAGGGCACGGACGCCGCAGGATTGCAGGCCGAACTCGCGCGCTTCGCCGCCGCGCGGACGGCCTTCGCGCTCGGGCCGCTCGCCGTCACCAGCCTGAAGTCAGGCGAGGGCGGCTTCGTGGCGCTGACGCCCCGGAACGCCTCGCCGGAGCTTGCCGAGCTCGAGGCGGCCGTCGTCAAGGGCTTCGACCGGTTCCGCGCCCCGCTCACGGCGGACGAGCGGGCCGCGCGCCGGCCGGACAGGCTGAGCGAGCGGGAGCGGATGCACCTCGACCGCTACGGCTATCCGCACGTGCTGGAGGATTTCCGCTTCCACATGACGCTGACGGGCTTCGTGCCCAACCCCGACGACCTCGCCGATGCGCTCGCGGAGGAGGTCGCCAACCGGCTCGGCTCCGTCCATCTCACGGTCGCGGCGCTGTTCCTGTTCGAGCAGGCCGAACCGGGCGCGCGCTTCCGCATCGTCGGCCGCGCGCCGTTCAGGACGCCCGCTTCCGGAAGCGCGCCAGCGTGAAGGCCCGGAGCGGCGGCAGCTTGCGCCGCTCCACGAGCTCGATGTCGCCCCTCGCCTCCGCCCAGGCCTCCAGGCGGCCGAAACGGAACTCGGGCCGCAGGCCGAGGGGGCGGGCATGGCGCGCCAGCCCATCCTCGAGCTTCGCCGCGAGGCCGCGCTCGGAATAGAAGTGGTTGACGAGAATGATCTCGCCGCCCGGCGCGAGCACGCGCGCGCATTCGTCCATCACCCGCTCGGGATCCTCCACCAGCGTGATGACGAACTGGGCCACGACGGCGTCGAAGCTGGCGTCGCCGAAGCCGAGCCGGTGCGCGTCCATGACCTCGAGCGCCTTGACGTGGGGAAAGCGGCCTCCGCCGGCCCGTTCGCGGGCCCGCGCGATCATCGGTTCGGACAGATCGATGCCCGTGACCTCGAAGCGCTCGTCGTAATCGCCGAAGGACAGGCCCGTGCCGACGCCGACCTCGAGGATGCGCGGACCCGCCTTGCGCGCCGCCGCCACGGCATGGCGGCGCGCGTTGAGGAAGACCGGACCGCACAGGGCATCGTAAACCGGCGCCCAGCGGGCATAGGCCTTCTGCATGGTCGAGCGGTCGAGATCGGCGAGCATCGGCGTCTCCGGACGAATCGTCGCCACCGGCACTAGTCCACGAGCGTGACGCCCGTGCGAAAGCGTCAAAAAACCGTGACGCGACTCATCCATGAAGCCTGCGACGGCTGCCGCGCGCGTGCGGAGCCAGGCGAGGGCGGGGCATGCGGCGCTACAGGGCGATCTTCATCTCGGACGTGCATCTCGGTACGAAGGGCAGCCAGGCCCTCGCGCTGCTCGACTTCATCCGCGAGGTCGAGGCGGACACGATCTATCTTGTGGGCGACATCGTCGATGGCTGGCGGCTCCGAAAGAGCTGGCATTGGCCCCAGAGCCACAACGACGTGGTCCAGAAGCTGCTGCGCAAGGCGCGCAAGGGCGTCAGGATCGTCTACGTGCCGGGCAATCATGACGAGTTCCTGCGCGACTACCTCGACACGCCGTTCGGCGGCGTCGCCATCGTGGACCGGGCCATCCATGAGGGCGCGGACGGGCGGCGCTACCTCGTCATCCATGGCGACGAGTTCGATGCCGTGGTGATGCATGCGCGCTGGCTCGCCTTCGTCGGCGACTGGGCCTACGAGACGGCGCTGTTCCTCAATGCCCGCATCAACGTCGTGCGCCGCAGGCTCGGGCTCACCTACTGGTCCTTCTCCGCCTGGGCCAAGCTCAAGGTCAAGAAAGCGGTCAACTTCATCTCGGCCTTCGAGGACACGCTGTCGGCCGAGGCCAGGAAGGCCGGCGCCGAGGGGGTGATTTGCGGCCACATCCATCACGCCGCCATCCGCGACCTCGGCGGCGTGCGCTACATGAACTGCGGCGACTGGGTGGAGAGCTGCACGGCGCTCGTCGAGCATGCCGACGGGCGCTTCGAGATCCTCGACTGGTCGGCAAGGGGGCGCACGCCGGCGCGGCAGGAGGAGCCCGCCGCCCTCGAACGGCTCCCGGCGTGACGCGATGAAGCTGCTCATCGCCACAGATGCGTGGGAGCCGCAGGTCAACGGCGTGGTCCGCACCTTCCAGGCGACCATCGCCGAGCTCCGCCGCCTCGGCGTCGCGGTCAGCCTGATCGAGCCGTCGCGCTTCCGCACGGTGGGGCTGCCCACCTATCCCGACATCCGCATCGCGCTCACCAGCGCCCGGCGCGTCGGCGCGCTCATCGCCGCCGAGGCGCCGGACGCCATCCACATCGCCACGGAAGGGCCGATCGGCTGGTCCGCGCGCGCGGCCTGCCTCGCGGCGGGGCGCAGCTTCACCACGAGCTACCACACGCGCTTTCCGGAATACATCGCGGCGCGCGCGCCGGTTCCGGAGGCCCTGTCCCATGCGGTCCTGCGCCGGTTCCATGCGCCCGCGCGCCATGTGCTTGCCGCGACCGGGAGGCTGGCGGACGAGCTGGCCGGGCGCGGCTTCCGCAACCTCGCCCTCTGGCCCCGCGGGGTCGACACGGAGCTGTTCAGGCCCCGCGACGAAAGCGTGCTCGACCTGCCGCGTCCGATCTTCCTGAGCGTCGGCCGGCTCGCGGTCGAGAAAAACCTCGACGCCTTCCTCGGGCTCGACCTTCCGGGCACCAAGGTCGTGGTCGGCGATGGCCCTCAGCGGGCCGAACTCGTCGCGCGCCATCCGAAGGCCCGCTTCCTCGGCGAGCGCAGCGGGGCGGAACTCGCCGCCCTCTACGCCTCGGCCGACGTATTCGTCTTCCCGAGCCTGACGGACACCTACGGCATCGTGCTGCTCGAGGCTGCGGCTTCGGGCCTGCCGAGCGCCGCCTTTCCCGTGCCCGGCCCGCTCGACGTGATCGGGGGCCGGGGCGTCGGCGTGCTGGACCCCGACCTCCGGGCGGCCTGCATGGGGGCGCTGCGCATCTCGCGCGAAGCGTGCCGCGCCTTTGCGCTCGAGCGGTCCTGGGCGGCCGCGACCGACAGCTTCGCCAGCCATGTGCTGACCGACAGCCGGCGCCTCAGGCTGCCTGCCGGCTGAAGCGCGGGGCGGCGAGCATCAGCCGCGGGCGCGGCCATCCTCGATCGCCATGCGCGCGCCCTTGTCGGCGATCATGATCGTCGGGGTGTTGGTGTTGCCCGAGGTGATGGTGGGCATCACCGACGCGTCGATCACGCGCAACCCCTCGAGCCCGATCACCCGGAGCCGTTCGTCGACCACGGCCATCGGATCGGAGGCCAGCCCCATCCTCGCGACCCCGACGGGATGGAAGATGGTGGTGCCGATGTCGCCCGCCGCCCTGGCCAGGGCTTCGGCGCCGTCGCCGACGGCGGGGCCGGGCAGGACCTCGTCGGGCCTGTAGGGAGACAGCGCCTTCTGCGCCATCAGCCTGCGCGTGACGCGGATCGCGTCGGCGGCGACCTCGCGGTCCTCGTCGGTCGCGAGATAGTTCGGCGCGATCACCGGCTTGTCGGCGGGATCGGAGGAGCGCAGCCGGACGACGCCGCGCGATGTCGGCCTGAGGTTGCAGGCGCTCACGGTGACGGCCGGGAAGCGGTGAAGCGGGTCGCCGAACTTGTCGAGGCTGAGCGGCTGCACGTGGAACTGGATGTTGGGCCGCTCATGGCCCGGCGATGAGCGCGTGAAGATGCCGAGCTGGGATGGCGCCATGGTGAGTGGCCCGCGCTGGAAGAGCGCGTATTCGAGGCCCATCAGCGCCCGGCCGGTGAGGGAGTGATAGGTTTCGTTCAGCGTCTTGACGCCGCTGACCCTGTAGATGGCGCGCTGCTGGAGATGGTCCTGCAGATTGCGGCCGACGCCGGGCTTGTGCAGCACCAGCGGCACGCCGGCCTCCTCGAGCCATTCGGCCGGGCCGACGCCGGAGAGCTGAAGGATCTGGGCCGAGCCGATCGAGCCGCCGCACAGGATGACCTCGCCGCGGGCCCTGGCCTCGACGGTCTCGCCGCCCTGGCGGAAGCGGACGCCCGTGGCGCGGCGGCCCTCGAACAGCACGGCTTCGACGAGCACGCCGGTCTCCAGCCTCAGATTGGGCCGCTTGAGCGCGGGCTTGAGGAAGCCGCGCGCCGAGGACCAGCGCAGGCCGCGCTTCTGGTTGACGTGGAAATAGCCGACCCCGGCATTGTCGCCCGTGTTAAAGTTCTGTGTTGCGGGAACACCCATCTCGACGGCCGCATCGCGCACCGCGTCGAGCACATCCCAGCGCAGGCGCGGCTGCTCGACGCGCCATTCGCCACCGACGCCGTGATGCTCCGTCTCGCCGAGAAAATGGTCGTCGAGCCGCCGGAAGACGGGCAGCACGTCGTCCCAACCCCAGCCGTTGAGGCCGAGCTGGCGCCAGTGATCGTAGTCGGCCGACTGGCCGCGCATCGAGATCATGGCGTTGATGGCGGAGGAGCCGCCGATGACCTTGCCGCGCGGATAGCGCAGTTTTCTGCCGTTCAGCCCCGGTTCGGCCTCGGTTTCGAACATCCAGTCCGAGCGCGGATTGCCGATGGCGAAGAGATAGCCCACCGGGATGTGGAACCAGATCCAGTTGTCGCGCCCGCCGGCCTCCAGCACCAGAACGCGGGCGGATGGGTCGGCGGATAGGCGGTTGGCGACGACGCAGCCGGCCGAGCCCGCCCCCACGACGATGTAGTCGTATTCACCGTCAAGAACCCGCGCCGCCATGGTCCGGCCCTCCCTGTTTCGCTGATAGCCGGCAACGCGCGCGCGTCCAAGCATCTCGGCCGTGCACCGCGCGGCTTGCCCGATGCGGCGGGCTGAACAACTATGCCGCCTTCGCACCAGCCAGGACGTCTTCGCTTGCCAGACAACACCGAAGCCAAGGTCCGCCTCGAGCGCGAAGGCGCCTGTGGCGTGATCGTGATCGACAATCCGCCCGTCAACGTCAGCTCGCATGCGGTCCGGGTCGGCCTGCTCGCGGCCGTGGAGGAGCTGGCGGGCGATCCTTCGCTGAAGGCGGGCGTGGTGATCGGCGGCGGCAAGACCTTCGTCTCGGGCTCCGACCTCAGGGAGTTCGGAAAGCCGATGGCGGAGCCCCTGATGCCGCGCGTGCTTCGGGCCATCTCCGAATGCCCGAAACCCATCGTCGCCGCGCTGCATGGCGCGGCCATGGGCGGCGGGTTCGAGATCGCGCTCGCCTGCGACGCGCGCATCGGCGCGCC
>JAIXZF010000269.1 GCA_027489835.1 Hyphomicrobiales bacterium | reverse complement strand
GGCGTCAGGCACATCGTGGCGGTGGCGAGCGGCAAGGGCGGCGTCGGCAAGTCGACCACGGCGGCCAATCTCGCCGTCGGCCTCGCCGCCATCGGCCTCAGGGTCGGGATCATGGATGCGGACATCTATGGCCCCTCCGTTCCGAAGATCTTCGGCGTCACCGGCAAGCCGCGCCTCGTCTCGGGCCGCACGCTCGCGCCGATGGAGGCCTACGGGCTCAAGATCATGTCGATCGGCTTCCTCATCGACGAGGAAACGCCGATGATCTGGCGTGGTCCCATGGTCATCTCGGCCATCACGCAGATGCTGCGCGAGGTGGCCTGGGGCGAGCTCGACGTGCTCGTCGTGGACATGCCTCCCGGCACCGGCGACGCGCAGCTCACCATGGCGCAGCAGACGCCGCTGGCCGGCGCGGTCATCGTCTCGACGCCGCAGGATCTCGCTTTGCTCGACGCGCGCCGCGGCGTCGCGATGTTCAAGCGCGTGGAGGTGCCGATCCTCGGCATCGTCGAGAACATGAGCTATTTCGTCTGCCCGGAATGCGGCCACCGCTCGGACATCTTCGCCCATGGCGGCGCGCGGCACGAGGCCGAGCGGCTGGGCGTGCCCTTCCTGGGCGAAATCCCACTGGCCATGCCGATCCGCGAGACCTCGGATGGCGGCAGGCCGATCGTGGCGTCGGATCCCGACAGCGTCCATGCCAAATCGTACCTGGCCATTGCCCGTCAGGTCAGGGACAGCCTGGAAGGCGGCACGGCGCGCAAGGCGCCGCGCATCGTCATCGAGTGACGGAGTCGGAAGGGGCGAACAGCGCCCCTCGGCGACCTTTTGTCAGAGAGATCCGCTCAGAGGCGGACGGAGGACGGGGCCGCGAACGCCTCGGCGGCGGGGCGCTGCTGCATGTCGAGCACGCCATACCAGACGCAGGCGGTGACCAGGCTGAATGCGAGCGCGGCGAGAAACGACTTCATGGTGACCCCTCCCAATTGCGGCTGCCTGACACTGTGGCGGCAATCGTCTTGCGAAACCATTTAGCGGGCCTCTCGCCCCGCTTCAAGCGCCGCTTTCAGCCCGCCAGACCCTCGGTCCAGAGCTGTTCCGCCGCCGCCAGATCGTCCGGATCGTTGGCGTTGAAGAAGGGGTCGATCGGCTCCGCGCCCCATTCCACCGCCACCAGGCTGAAGCGCGCGGTGAAGCGGTCGATCTTGCGTTCGCCCTCTTCCGTCAGCGCGTGGCGCAGCGTCTCGCGGATCGTCAGGGGCCAGAGCCCGATCACCGGGTGGCGCCAGCCGCCCGACGCTGCGCAGGCCAGTTCCGCGCCCGCCGCCGAAGCCTCAGCCGCGAGCCGCTCGACCAGGTCGCGCGGGATGAACGGCGTGTCCGCCGCCACGCTGACCAGATGGGTGAAGCCGTCCTGACGGGCCGCCCAGTCGAGACCCGCCAGGATGCCGGCCAGCGGGCCGGCAAAGCCATCGATGCTGTCCGCCTCTACCGGCAGGCCCCAAGGCGCGAAGCGGGCCGCATCGCCATTGGCGTTGAGCACCAGCCCGCCGCACTGGGGCGCCAGCCGGTCGATGACATGGTCGAGGATCGGCCGCCCGCCGATGGTCTTGAGCGGCTTGTCGCCCCCGCCCATGCGGCGCGCAAGGCCCCCGGCCAGCAGCAGGCCCACAATCCGGCTCCGCTCAATCATCCATCGAGCCCTTGCGGCGGCTGCCCGCGCTGTCCTCGGGGACCACGGCCGGGTCCTGGTCGAACACGATCCGCTCCTCGCCGGCGAGCGCGAGGAAGCGCCGGCCGCGCGCGCGGCCGATCAGCGTCAGCCCGCATTGCCGCGCCAGCTCCACGCCCCATGCCGTGAAGCCCGAGCGCGAGACGAGCACGGGGATGCCCATCCTGACGGTCTTGATCACCATCTCGGAGGTCAGCCTTCCGGTTGTATAGAAGATTTTGTCGCCCGCCGTGACGCCATGGCGGAACATGTAGCCCGCGATCTTGTCGATGGCGTTGTGCCGGCCGACATCCTCCATGTAGATCAGCGGCCGATCTGTCTCGCACAGCACGCAGCCATGGATCGCGCCGGCCTCGAGATAGAGCGACGGCGTGGTGTTGATCTTGTGGGTCAGCGCGTAGAGCCAGGATGTCCTGATCTCGGCGCGCGGCAGCGCGATGCCCTCGATCGCCTCCATCAGGTCGCCGAAGGCCGTGCCCTGCGCGCAGCCGGAGGTCTGGGTGCGCTTCCTGAGCTTGGCCTCGAAATTGGTCTGTCCCTCGGTGCGCACCACGACGACGCCGAGCTCCTCGTCGAGATCGACGCCGGTGACTGCGTCGCCAGGCTTCAGCATGCCCTGATTGAGCAGGTAGCCGATGGCGAGCTCTTCGGGATGATCGCCGATCGTCATCATCGTGACGATCTCCTGGGCGTTGAGATAGAGCGTCAGCGGCTTCTCGTGGATGACGCGCGCCTCGACGCGCTGGCCGAGATGATCGAGCCCGGTCACGGCGGTCGAGAGCCGCGTGTCGGCAGGATTGGGCCTGACGAGATAATCCTCGAGGAAGGAGCCGGCGGGGCGGAGGGAGGCGATGGCGCTCATGGGGGGAACATAATGGCTGCCGGCCAGGAACCAAGGCGATTCGAGTCCGGGCCTGTTGCCGGAACTCAACAGACTTGTGCGCCGATTCCGGTCTAACCTCAGGTCAACGAGGCCTCCGCCGCTGGTGGGCCCGCTCACATGGCTGACATGACGGATTTCCGCGCAAGACCGGGGCTGGACCCGACGAAGGATGCGGCGCTGCTGCTCCAGCGCATCGCCTTCTTCACGCTCGGCATCGCCCTGCCCGTGTCGGCCATGCTGTCGCGCCGCGCCGCGGTGGTGCTGGTGCCGATCGCCGTCGCGCTGTTCGTCATAGCCGCGCTGCTCTGGGAGCCGGACCGCTTCATCCGCTCGCTGCAGCGCCGCGCCGTCAAGGCGACAGCGCTCGCGCTCGGCCTGCTGGCGGCCTGGACCTTCCTGTCGCTGAGCTGGGCGCCCCGGGGCGTGCCGGGCGCGGACCGGCCGCTGAACATGCTGTTCGCGCTCGTGCTCGGCATCGTCGCGGTCGCGGCCCTGCCCGAGCGGGTGCGCGCGGCCAACCTAAACGCTCTGGCCGTCGGTTCGGGCGTCGCGACCATCGTGGCCGGACTGACGCAGCTCACCGGCTTCGGCCTCGGCGAGGCGGAGGACGACGTCACGGTGCTCGTGCGCGGGCTCGCCACCGTGCTGCTCTTCGCCGGGCCGCTGGTGGCGTGGCTCCTGTCGCGCGGCCGCTCGAAGGGCGCCCTCGCCATGTTCGGGGCGGTCGCGGCCGCGGCGATCCTGTCGCGCGAGCCGGCCGTCATTCTCGCGCTCGGCGCCGGCTTCGTCGCCTTTGGAGTGGTCCTCACCTATCCTGCCCACGCCGCCCGCCGCATCGCCGCCTTCTGCGGCGCGCTGATCCTCGCCGCGCCCGCCCTTGCGTGGATCGGCCGCTGGCTGGCCGAGGCGCTGGCCGGAGCCGGCCATCCGCTGGTCGCCCAGTTCCGGGCCTGGTCGCAGGTCATCCTCGATGCGCCGGTCAAGCTGGTCACGGGCCATGGTTTCGGCGCGCTCGGCAGCCCGCGCGGTCCGGGGTCGGATGCGCTGCCGCCGTCCATCCTGGTCGACCTGTGGTACGATCTGGGGCTTGTCGGGGCGTTCGCGCTGGCCAGCACGCTGTTCTTCGCCATCCGGGCGGTCCGGGTGCTGCCGCCCGTGGTGCAGGCCGGCGCGATCGCGGCCTATGTCGCGGCCCTCACGCTGGGCCTGCTCGGCCTCGCGGGCTTCCGCGCCTGGTGGCTGATGACGCTCGTCGCGGCCGTGCTCCTGACCACCGCCGTGGCGCGCGGCCAAGCGAGGACCGACAGGCCGCTCGCGCGCTTCGTCAAGCCCGCTGCCCTGTCGGGCGCCCCGACGCGCCCCGGCGTGCCGGGCGGCTGATCAGGCCAGAGCGGGCTGCGGCGCGGCCGAAATCCGCCCCTCGGCCACGGCGTGGCAGGCGACGCCGTCGATCGCGGCCGGCGCCTCGGCCCTGCAGCGCTCATTGGCGAGCGGGCAGCGCGGATGGAAGGTGCAGCCCGTGGGCGGATTGATCGGGTTCGGGATCTCGCCCGCCACCGGGATACGCTGGCGCCCGCTCATGGCGAGATCGGGCACCGCGTCGAGCAGCATGCGCGTGTAGGGATGGCGCGGGCGGGCGAACATCTCCTTGGAATCCGACACCTCGACGAGGCGGCCGAGATACATGACGCCGATGCGCGTCGCCATGTGGCGCACCACGGCGAGGTTATGGCTGATGAACAGGTAGGTCAGCCCGAACTTCTGCTGCAGGTCGCGCATCAGGTTGAGGATCTGCGCCTGCACCGACACGTCGAGCGCCGAGGTCGGCTCGTCGCAGACGATGAAGTCGGAGTTGGAGGCCAGAGCCCGGGCGATGGCGACGCGCTGGCGCTGCCCGCCCGAGAACTCGTGCGGGAACTTGCGCCCGTCATCGGGATGCAGCCCCACCAGCGTCAGGAGCTCGCCGACGCGGGCCACGATGTTGGCCTCGCCCTCGACCACGTTGAAGGCGCGGATCGGCTCGGCGATGATGCGGTCGACGCGCCAGCGCGGGTTGAGCGATGCGTACGGGTCCTGGAAGATCATCTGCATGCGGCGGCGCAATTGCGCCCGCTGCGCCCGCTGGTTGGGGTCCATCATCGAGACGCCGTCGATGGTGACCTCGCCCCCGCTCGCGCCGAGCAGGCCGACCACCATCTTGGCGACGGTCGACTTCCCGGAGCCCGACTCGCCGACGAGCGCGAAGGTCTCGCCCTTCTTGATGTCGAAGGAGACGCCGTCCACCGCTTTCAGGAACTGGCGGGGCGAGCGTTCGATCACCCGGTTCAGCCAGGGCTTCGAGACGTCGAAGGTCTTCCTGAGGTCGGTGACCTCGACATAGGGACGCGGGCTCATCGGACGCTCTCGACGGTCTTGGCGGCCATGTCGGCCTCATAAAGGTGGCAGGCCACGCGCCGGCCTTCGACCGGCAGCGGCGCCGGCTGCTCGATGAAGCAGCGCGCGAAGGCGTGGGCGCAGCGCGGGTTAAAGGCGCAGCCCTGCGGGATGGAGGAGAGCCGCGGCATCGAGCCGGGGATCTGCACCAGGCGCTCGGCGGAGGCCTCGAGCGTCGGGATCGCGCCCATCAGGCCCTTGGCGTAGGGGTGCATCGGTCGCTGCACCACATCGCGCACGGGCCCAATCTCCGCGACCCGGCCGGCATACATCACCGCGACACGGTCGGCCGTCTCCGCGATCACGCCCATGTCGTGGGTCACCAGCATCACCGCCATGCCGCGCTCGCGGCCGAGCTTTTTGATAAGCGAGATGATCTGCGCCTGCACGGAGACGTCGAGCGCCGTGGTGGGCTCGTCCGCCACGATGAAGTCCGGCTCGGCGCAAAGCGCGAGCGCGATCACCACGCGCTGGCGCATGCCGCCGGAAAACTCGTGCGGATAGCCGTCGATGCGCTTCTCGGGGGCGGGAATGCCGACCTCGGTGAGCAGTTCGATGGCCCGGTCGCGCGCCTGCCGCTCGTTCATCGGAAGGTGCGTGCGGATCGTCTCGATCAGCTGCTCGCCGACGCGGAAGAGCGGGTTCAACGAAGTGAGCGGGTCCTGGAAGATCATCGCGACCTTGCGGCCGCGCACCTTCCGCATCTCGTCGGGCGGCAGATTGTCGATGCGCCGGCCGTTAAGCAGGATCTCTCCGCCCGAGATGCGGCCCGGCGGCTCGATCAGCCCGATGATGGCCGCGCCCGTGACGGACTTGCCGGCGCCGGACTCGCCCACCACGCCGAGCACCTCGCCCTTGGCGATGTCGAAGGACACGCCGTCGATGGCGCGCAAGGTCGCGCGGCGGGTGACGAACTCCACCTGCAGGTTGCGGACGGAAATGACGGGTTCGCTCATAAGCACTCCAGCCTGTCGGGCACGGCTCTCATCTCAGCTTCGGGTTCAGCGCGTCGCGCAGCCAGTCGCCAAGCAAATTGATGGCCAGGGCGAGGATGACCAGCATCATCGCCGGGAAGAACAGGATCCACCACTCCCCCGACAGCAGATACTTTTGCCCCGAGCGGATCAGCGTGCCCAGCGAGGGCTGCGTGATCGGCAAGCCCACGCCAAGGAAGGACAGCGTGGCCTCCTCGATGATGGCGAGCGCGAGGTTGATCGTGGCGATCACCAGCACCGGGCCCATCACGTTGGGCAGCACGTGCCGCGCCATGATGCCGAAGCCGGAGATCCCCATCAGCCGCGCTGCCTGCACATATTCCTTGTTGCGCTCGACGAGGGTGGAGGCGCGCACCGTGCGGGCATATTGCGCCCAGTTCGACAGCCCGATCGCCACCACGATGACGATGACGGCCGTGGTCTCGTATTGCTGCGGCGGGATCAGCCCGCGCGCCACGCCGAAGATCAGCAGAGCGATCAGGATC
>JAIXZF010000274.1 GCA_027489835.1 Hyphomicrobiales bacterium | reverse complement strand
TGGGGCCGGGACGTGCTGTTCGCGCTCGTTCTGATCCAGCTCATGGTCTCGCCGGACATCCTGATCCTCGAGAACTACATCACCATCCGCTCGATGGGCCTCGTCGACACGCTGCCGGCCATCGCCCTGCCCTATCTCGCGTCGGCCTTCGGCATCTTCCTGCTGCGGCAGACCTTCAAGTCCATTCCCAAGGATTTCGAGGAAGCGGCGCGCGTCGAGGGCTGCTCGACGCTGGGCGTGCTCTGGCGCGTCTACATTCCGCTCGGCAAGCCGATCTACCTCGCCTACGGGCTCGTCCTCGTCTCGTTCCACTGGAACAACTATCTGTGGCCGCTCATCATCACCAATTCGGTCTCGACCCGGCCGCTCACCGTGGGCCTCGCCATCTTTGCCTCACCCGACCAGGGCATCGACTGGTCGGTGATCTGCGCCGCGACGCTGATGACATCCGGCCCGCTGCTCGTCGCCTTCCTGCTGTTTCAGCGCCAGTTCGTGCAAAGCTTCATGCGCGCGGGCGTGCGCTGAAGCACGGGGCCGAAGGGCGGGCGCCATGAAGCTCATCACCTGGAACATCCAGTGGTCGCTCGGCGCCGACGGCATCATGGACCCCGCCCGCATCGCGCGGCACGCCTTGGCCATGGCTGATTTCGACGTGCTCTGCCTGCAGGAGGTCGCCGACAACTGGCCCGAGCTGAAGGAGAGCCCGGCGTCCGACCAGTTCGCAGCTTTCGCCGCGCTCCTGCCGGGCTATCGCGCCATTGCCGGCGTGGCGCTGGAGACGTCCGACACGGCCGGCCGGCCCAAGCGGTTCGGCAACATGATCCTGACCCGGCTCCCCGTGCTGCAGGTGCTGCGCCATCTGCTGCCCTGGCCGGGCTTCGCCACCAACAACATGCCGCGCGGCGCGCTCGAGGTGGTGCTGATGGCGCCCTGGGGCCCGGTGCGCGTGACCACGACACACCTTGAGTATTCTCATCCCGGGCTGCGCGCGGCGCAGGTGGAGCGACTGCGCGCCCTGCACGCCGAGGCCTGCCGCCGGCTGATGACGCCGCGCCTCGACGGACCCGGCACCTATGCCAGGATTCCATCGACCCCTTCGGCCATCCTCACCGGCGACTTCAACATGAAGCCCGACGATGCATCGAAAAAGGCACTTTCGGAGCCGTTCGCCGAAGGCTGGCCGGCCCTGCGCGATGCCTGGACCGAGCGCTGGCCCGGCCGCGACCACCCCCTCACCTCCTGCATCGTCGACCAGAGCTACGGCGTTCCCCATTGCTGCGACTACATCTTCGTCAGCGAGGATCTGGCGCCCCGGATCGCGACCATGACCTGCGACGAGGACACGCGGGTGTCCGACCATCAGCCTCTGTTGATCGAGTTGGCCCCATGACGGTTCGCGTCGCCCAGATATCGGATCTCCATGCCTCGCCCGAAGCCGGCTGGTTCAACGGCAACATGCACCGCGTGATGGAGCATCTGCGCGGCGCCAGCCCGGACCTCGTCCTCAACACCGGCGATCTCGGCCTGTTCGGCGAACGCGACAATGGCGATCTCAGGCTGGCGCTCGAGGCGCATGGCGGGCTGGGCTGCCCCTGTTTGTTCGTGCCGGGCAACCATGACGTGGGCGAGCACCCCGACATTCCGGGCCGCGTCTGGGTCGACGAGGCGAGCCTCACGCGATACCGCGCGCAGGCGGGCGCCGATTACTGGCAGCATGACCTGCCCGGCTGGCGCCTTGTCGGACTCAACTCGCTGATCGTGGGCACGGGACTGCCGGGAGATGCCGAGCAGCTGGAGCTGCTGCGTGAGGCTCAAAGCAGCCGGGCCGGCCGCAGCCTGGCGCTCGTCATGCACAAGCCGCTCTGCGATCTTGATCTCGCCGATCCCCTCATCAGCAACCGCTTCACGACGCTGCAGGCGCGCCGGCTCATTCTGGAGGCATTGGGCGCGAGGGGAGCGGAGCTGATCCTGTGCGGACATGTCCACCAGTACCGCGACCTGACCATAGCCGGCACGCGGCATATCTGGGCTCCGGCGGTGTCGTTCGTGATCGGCGATCCCTGGCAGCCCTCCTATGGGGCCAAGCCGGTGGGCTATCTCGAGCATCTCTTCCATCCGGACGGGCGCCACGAGCACCGCCTCGTGACGGTGCGTGATCTCGTCCATCACGATCTTGCCCTGATGCCGCAGGTCTACGGCGACGTCACCGCGCGCGGGCCCGGCCTGGCCTGAGGGGCGGGCCGGCAGCGGGGCTCAGGCGGCGGCGCGCGTCGCGCCGAGCGCCAGCCAGTGATCGAGGAACGCGCCGAGCCAGGACGCCACCGAGGCGTCATGCTGCATCCAGCCCTCGAAATGCGCCTCGCGCGGCTGCGCTCCGGGCAGCGTCAGGCGCTCATGCGCCCGCGTCGTCCAGCGGTGCATCATGGCCGGCGTCACCTCGGGGTGGAACTGGATGCCGAATGCCGCCGGACCGGCCTGGATGGCCTGGACCGGGAAGTCGTCGCCTGTCGCCAGGCAGCGCGCGCCTTGGGGGCAATCGAACCCCTCGCGGTGCCAGTGATAGACCTGCGACGGCCAGTGCCAGCCGATGCGTCCCGCCGCGTCGTGGCCATGCTCCGTCGGCAGCAGCGGGTAGTAGCCGATCTCGGCCTTGCCGTCGGCATGGGCGTAGACGCGCGCGCCGAGGTGCCGCGCCAGCATCTGCGCGCCGAGGCAGATGCCCAGATAGGGCGCTTCCTCGCGCAAGGCGGTGCCGATCCACTCGGTCTCGCGCTTCACGAACTCGTCGGGATCGTTGGCGCTCATCGGCCCGCCGAAGATCACGGCGCCGGCATGGTCCGCCATCGTCTCGGGCAGCGGATCGCCATAGCGCGGCCGGCGGATGTCCAGCCCATGGCCGCGTTCGAGCAGGAAGCGCCCGACGCGGCCGGGCGTCGAGTGCTCCTGATGCAGCACGATCAGGACCGGCTTGCGCGGCAGGGCGCCGGCTCGGGCAGGTCGGGCGGTTGAGGGGCGGGGCATGGGCATTTCGGCGGGCGGCAGCGGGACGGGGGGCGCAAGGCGCAGATTGGCGCGCTTTTACCCGCTTGCGCAAGGGTGCAGCGCCGCAGGAGCAGGATCACGTCGGGGCATGGCACTGAACTTGCCTCGCGGGCGCATTCGGCGGACCATGACTCTCCGCACGGCCGGACCGCTACAGGAGGACGACATGACGACGCGCATGACACGGCGGGTTGCACTTGGCGCCATCGCAAGCTCGATCGCCGCTCCCGCCATCGCCCAGGGAGCGCTCGACCGCTTCACCTTTGGCACGAACTGGCTGCCCGATCCCGAGCGGGGCGGCTTCTACCAGGCGCTGGCCGCCGGCATCTTCCGCAAGTACGGGCTCGACGTGACCATCCAGGCCGGCGGGCCGCAGATCAACAACCCGCAATTGCTGGTGGCGGGCCGTCTCGACGGGGTGATGATCACCTCCTCGATCGAGGCCTTCAACTACGCGAGCAACAACGTGCCGCTGACCACGGTGGCCGCGATCTACCAGAAAAGCCCGCAAATCCTCGTCGCCCACGCCTCCTCGGGCGTCAAGACGCTCGAGGACCTGCGCGGCAAGCCGATCTGGATCGCGTCATTGGCCCGCAATGGCTACTGGCAGTGGCTGAAGGGCAAGTACGGCTACACTGACGACCAGATCAGGCCCTACACCTTCAACCTCGGCCCGTTCCTGGCCAACAGCCAGATGATCCAGCAGGGCTTCGTCACCTTCGATCCGAACCAGATCGCCCTTCAGGGCGTCGAGCCGGTCGTATTCCTCCTGGCCGATTACGGCTTCGACGATTTCGGCGGCATCGTCTGCATGCGTCGCGAGACGCTGGACACCCGGCGCGACGTCGCGCAGCGCTTCGTCCATGCGGTGAGCGAGGGCTGGCGCGACTTCATGTTCGGCGATCCGACGCCGGCGATCCAGCACTTCAAGAGCATCAACGACCGCCAGACCGATGCGATCATCGCCAACTCCATGAAGGTGATGCGCGAGCGCGAGTTGATCCATGGCTACGAAGGCCGGCGCGGCATCGGCTTCATGAGCGAGCAGCGCTGGGCCGGAATCTACGAGACCATGTCGGGCGCAGGCATCGTGCCGCGCGGCGACTACTGGCGCAATGCCTTCGACACCAGCCTGCTGGGCCCGGGGCTGGCCGTACCGCCGGCATGAGCAGGCAAACTATCGGCCGATGACGGCGCCGCACGGGCGGCAAGGGGACATGCGATGGCGAGACATGCGGATTTCGGCGCCCCGACCGGGCGATACGGGCTCGGGCGCGCAAGGGTTCCCGGCTGCTTCCTCGCGGCGCCCGTTCCGGGCGCGGCGCCGGACGCGGAAGGCTCGCTCCTGCTCGATCTCCTGATCGAGGACGGCCGGTTCGCCTGGATCGCTCCTGCGGGGGCGCTTTCGCAGACGGACGCCCCGGTCATCGACCTCGAGGGCCGGCAGCTCTGGGCGACGCTGCTCGACGTGCATACCCATCTCGACAAAGGCCAAGTGATCCCGCGCGCCGTGCCAGACGGCACGCTGGAGGGCGGCGCGCGCGGCACGATCGAGGATCGCCGTTTCTGGACGCCGGACGACATCGCCCAGCGCATGCGCTTCGGGCTGAAATGCGCCCATGCTCATGGGGTCTCGATGATCAGGACCCATCTCGACTCGCTCGAGGAGCTCGCGCCCACCAGCTTCGCGGTGTTCAGGCAGCTCAGGACCGAATGGGCCGGCCGGGTGGACCTGCAGGCGGTCGGCCTCGTGCCGCTGGCGGCGTTCCGGGGCGACTGGGGCCATCGGCTCGCGGACCTCGTGCTCGAATCGGGCGGCGTGCTCGGCGGCGTCACCGACGCGCTCGGCGTCTACCAGGGCGCCATCGACGAGGAGATGGACCGGCTGCTCGACGCCTTTTTGCTGGCCGCCGCGGACCGGGGCCTCGACGTCGACATCCACGTCGACCAGACCGAGGCGCTCGATCCGTTCGCCCTGCCCCGCATCGCGGCGGCGGTGAAGCGCACCCGCTTCAAGGGCCGCGTGCTCTGCGGCCATTGCGTCTCGCTGGCGCTGCAGCCGGATGATGTGGCCCGCGACGCCATCGCACGCGCCGTCGATGCCGGGCTCGATTTCGTCACCCTGCCCACGCCGATGATCTATCTGCAGGACCGCAAGCCGGGCCGGACCCCGCGCTGGCGCGGCGTGACGCTCGCGCAGGAACTGCTGGATGCCGGGCTCAAGGTGGCCGTCGCCGGCGACAATTGCCGGGATGCCTGGTTCCCCTTCGGCGACCACGACATGGTCGACACGCTGCATCATGCGGTCCGGATCTTCCATCTCGACGCGCCGTTCTCGCGGGCCCTCGCCATGGCAGGGCCGATGGCGTCGGACGTCGTCGGGGCGGGGCATCATGGCCGGATCACCGCCGGCGCGCCGGCCGACTTCATCGCGCTCTCCGCGCGCACGCTCAACGAGGCGATGTGCCGCCCGCAGGCCGACCGCATCGTCGTGCGCGGCGGCCGCCGCCTGACGGATGGCCTGCCGGATTACGCCGAGCTCGACACGCTGGTGGGCATGGTCGCCTGAGGGCGCACGCGCCGACCGGCGGCGGACTCAACGATAGGGGTCGGCCGCGTCGCGCAGCCCGTCGCCCAGGAAGTTGAAGGCGAGGATGACCACGATAACCGGCACGACCGGCAGCATCAGCCAGGGATAGAGCGCCACGACGTTGATGTTCTGCGCCTCGTTCAGCATCACCCCCCAGGACGTGATCGGCGCGCGCAGGCCGAGCCCGAGGAAGGACAGCGCCGTCTCCCCCAGGATCATGCCCGGAATGGCGACGGTGGCCTTGGCGATCAGGTGGCTCATGAAGCCGGGCACCAGATGCCGGCCGACGATGCGGGGCGTGCGCGCGCCCATCAGCTGCGCCGCGAGCACGTAATCCTCCTCGCGCAGCGACAAAAGCTTCGAGCGCACGGCGCGGGCAAGCCCGGTCCAGTCCATCAGCCCGAGGATCACCGTGATGCCGAAATAGATCAGGATCGGGCTCCAGGTCGGCGGCATCACCGAGGCCAGCGCCATCCAGAGCGGGATGTGCGGCAGCGCCTGCACGACCTCAATGATCCGCTGCGTCACGAGGTCGAACAGGCCCCCGTAATAGCCGGCGAAGCCTCCGATGATGATGCCGAGCACGAAGCTGACAGTGATGCCGAGGATGCCGATGGTGAGCGAGATCCGCGCGCCGTAGACGATGCGCGAGAGCATGTCGCGCCCCAGCCTGTCCGAGCCCAGCAGGAACAGCGCGGTGCCCTGGGCCGGGCAGAACAGGTGGCGGTCGCCCTCGATGAAGCCCCACATCAGGTAGGGATCGCCCTTGCACAGGAAGCGCAGGGGCTGCACGCGCGCCGGGTCCGGCGTGTACTCGCGCTGCAGCGTGTCCATGTTGAGGTTGTAGCGGTAGCCGTAGACGAACGGGCCGACGAACGAGCCCTCGTGGAAGAGGTGGATCTGCTGCGGCGGGGCGCGCACGAAGTCGGTGTTGCGCGTCTGGCTGTCATAGGGCGCGACGAACTCGCAGAAGCCCGCGATCAGATAGGCCAGCAGCAGCAGCACGGCCGAGGCCACGGCGAGCCTGTGCCGCTTGAACTTCAGCCACATCAGCCGCCATTGCGAGGCGAGCGCTGCCTTCTCCTGCTCCGGCGTCATGCGGGTGACCGACATGGCGTCGAACGGCGCGGCCGAGACGTAATGCGCCAGCGCCTGGTCCGCCGGCGGCAGCGGCCCGCCTTTCCGGGCGGGAGCGACAGCGGGGTTCGCGGCGAGGCTCATTTGCTTTCCCCGCCCTGCAGGCGCACGCGCGGATCGAGCATGGCGAGCGCGATGTCGGAGATCAGCACGCCGATCACGGTCAGCACCGCGAGGAACATCAGGAAGGAGCCGGCGAGGTACATGTCCTGCGACTGCAGCGCCCGCACCAGGAGCGGGCCGGTGGTCGGCAGCGACAGCACGATGGCGACGATCTCCGCGCCCGAGACGACGGAGGGCAGCACCGAGCCGATGTCGGAGATGAAGAAGTTGAGCGACATCCGGAACGGATATTTCAGCAGCGCCCGGCGCGGCGGCAGGCCCTTGGCGCGCGCGGTCGTCACGTACTGCTTGTCGAGTTCGTCGAGCAGATTGGCGCGCACGGCGCGGATCATGCCGCCCGTGCCGGTGATGCCGATCACCACGACGGGGAGCCAGATATGCTGCAGCACCGAGCCGAACTTGGCCATGCTCATCGGCTGGTTGAGGTATTCGGGCGCCATCAGCCCGCCGATCGACAGCCCCAGCCAGACATTGGCGAAGTACATCACGATCAGCGCGAGCAGGAAGTGCGGCACCGCGAGGCCGAGCAGGCCGAGGAAGGTCAGCCCGTAATCGCCCCAGCTGTACTGGTGCGTGGCGGAATAGATGCCGATCGGGAACGCCACCGCCCAGGTGAACAGGATCGTCAGGAAGGACAGGATCATGGTCAGCAGCAGGCGGTCGCCGATCAGGTCCCGCACTGGCAGGTCGTATTCGAACGAATAGCCGAAATCGCCGCGCACGAAGTCGGCCAGCCAGTAGGCGTAGCGCTCCACCGGCGGCTTGTCCAAATGGTACTCCTTCTTCAGGAATTCGAGCCGGCTGAGGTCGGCGCGTTCGCCCTGGGCCTGCATCTCGGCCACGTAGGTCTGGAAGAAGTCGCCCGGAGGCAGCTGCATGACGGTAAAGATCAACGCGCTGGCGAGCAGCAGCGTGGGGATCATCAGCAGGACGCGGCGGAACAGATAGCGCAGCACGGCTCAGTTCACCCCCGTGTCGCTCAGCCAGAACGTGTCGGGCCGATGCACGCCGAAGAAGGCGCCGGGCTCGAAGGAGAACCAGCCGCTGGAAGGCACGTTGCGCAGCCGGCGCGAGGCGACCACGGGCTGCAGCGTGCTGTTGATCAGGCCGATGCTGAAGACGTTCTCGGCATGGATGGCGAGCATCTTGCGCCAGATGCCGCGGCGCTCCTCGCTGGTGGTCGAGTGGCGCCAGGCCTTGTGCAGCTCGGAGAGTTCCGCGACCTCCGGCATGTCGACCGGCACGCCATCCTTGCCGCGGCTCTCGACATGTGCGCCGAAGGCAGGCCACTGGTATTGCGCCGGAGAGGTCGGCGCGAGCGCGTCCGGCTCGGTGTCGGGCCCCGCGATGCCGTTGTCGAGGCCCGACGACATCGACAGCACCGTGTCGCCGATCAGCAGCCGGCGGCGGAACAGGTCCCGCTGCGACGAGCGCGAGAACAGGCGCAGCCCGACATTGCGGAAGTTCTCGATGATGAGCTCGATGCTGTCGGTCTCCTCCGTCGAATCGCCGGCGGATTCGATGGTGATCTCGGCGCGCCGGCCGTCGGGGAGCAGGCGCACGCCGTCCCAGTCGCGCTTGGCAAGCCCGGCCGCGTCGAGCAGCCTGTTGGCCAGCGCCGGATCATGGCCGGCATAGGCCGACTGGAAGGCCGCGTCGAACATCGGGCTGCCGTCGATCAGCGTGTTGGCGCCTTCCTTGGCGAGCCCGTAATAGATGACGTTGTTGATGTCCCGGCGGTTGATGGCGACCGAGAAGGCCTGCCTCACGCGCTTGTCGCGCAGAAGCGCCCGCCAGACCGGGTCGGCCGTGTTGAGGTTCGGAAAGATCGCGAGGTTGGCCCCGTCGGCGCGTCGCCAGAGCTTCACGTCGAACTCCTGGCGCTTCGCGGCCTCCTTCAGGAAGGTGTAGTTCTCGAAGCGTAGGTAGCGGGCCTGGAGATCAGTGTCCCCGGCCCCGGTCTTGGCGGGGATGAGCTGGGCCGTGGCCGTGTTGATGACGATGCGGTCGAGATAAGGCAGCTGCTGGCCGCGCTCGTCGACCCTGTGGAAGAACGGGTTGCGCTCGAAGACGAAGCGCTGGGCGGGCGGCGCGGTGCGGTTGCGCCAGGGGTCCAGCGTTGGCAGCTCAGGGTTCTCGGGCCGGTACTGCCGCGATTTCTGCTCGTGCAGCGCCCCCCAATCCCTGACGCGGGCGGCGCGGATCTGGGCCGCGAGCGCCGCCGGCTCGGCATGGCGCTCATGGAAGCGCCG